>JBGPOG010000064.1:0-12179 GCA_041487935.1 Chthonomonadia bacterium
CACTGAGACGATAGTCGGCGGAGGCCGACTTTGTGCCTTTCAGAGCCGCGAATTCATTCGCCAGGCGCTCAAGATGGTTTTTCATCACGCTTCTAGAGACGGGTTTGAGACACTACACCCGGTAGGATCGGTTACTCCGCCTCTATTATAGCTTGCGCAAGGAGCGGGATCATGATCTCGTGATGGCCGGTAAGCGAAATGCCTTGCCCGCCGATTGCCTGCACTCGCGTGACAACCTGCTGGTTCGAGCGGTAGTGCTGAATGAAATCGAAGTTCACCCCGAGAAAGCCCGTGAAGCGCTTTGGGTCTTGGTTTCTGAGGATCGCCATGGCCTTAAGAAGCACCTCCGGAAGTATGACCGCCGAGCCAAAGTTGATCAGGACTCCGCCGCCTTTCAGGTCGGCCATCTGGTGAGTCAGAATGCGGAAGTCGCGCAAAGAGCCTTCTCCCAGCGCCTGTCCATCGGCATTCGGATGGCAATGAGTGATGTCCGTTCCCAGCGCTACGTGAACCGTGCATGGAATCGACAATCGGTAGGCTGCCGCCAGGAGGCTGGCGTTATTGAACGGCGCCTTTGCGTCCAGTAAAGCCTTCCCCAGGGCCTCGCCGATGCCCGCCCCTATCCGGACGCCCTCACGGATATTATCGTTGTAGAAGGACGCGGTCTCCGCGGCCATGCCGAATGTTCCGGAGCGAAGCCCGGCGACAACATCTTCCGACGTCGCTCCAAACAGGGCGATCTCACAGTCGTGAATTGCGAGAGCGCCATTGACCGCAACCGTTGTGACGAATCCCCGCTCCATGAGATCGATCAAAACCGGAGAAACGCCTGTCTTGGCCACGTGCCCGCCGAGTGAGAATACGACGCTCCGCCCGGCCCTGCGCGCCGCGACAACCGCGCGCGCAATCCGTGGGATCTCCGGGCCGGCCAGGATGTTCGGAAGAGAGGCGAGGAACTCGGAGACGGAAGCGCCCTTCACGGGCGGGCGGCCGAAGTCTTTGACACTTACCTTGCTGGCGCGCTCGGCGAAAGGCTGGGGAGAAATGCTAGTAAGATCGAACTCGGGATATCGGGACATATTCTAGATTGTACCAGATGGGAGTTGGAGCGCCGGTGATGAACACACTGAACCCGCCAACGGCACCCGCTGAGAATGAGGAGCAGCCACCCCAAGCGAGACGAGATGGGAGACCCGCGACGAAGATCTACGAATGCGAGCGATTTGAGCTGGAAGTCCCGGAAGACGACGCCGAATACGATGCCTTCATGACCAACTTCATCAACGTCGCATCGGACAACCAGGAAGCTCTCCAAAGGACAAACGTCAAAAGCAGGTCCCTCACAACGACGGTTCGGGATGACGGAAATGCTGCGTTTTGTCATTACACGCAACGTGTTGCCGGCAGCATCAATTGCTCGGAATTACGGACGAGGAGTTTGTTCAGCTACGAGCGGCGCATGAGAAGTGGCAAGTCTCACGTGCCGCCACCGAGGAAGCGCGAAGGGAAGTGGAGCGGACGGAGGCGGAACTTGCGGGGCGTCCTCGGAATGCTCAACAGGTTGTTGCGGATTCTCCATTGCCCGATGTATGTGTGCTTGACGCGGGTTGCTATTCGGCGAACCGCCTCATTTTCTCCTCTTCTGTCGTTTGTACGCAAGCGAGGAGGTTTAGGTCTTCGCCAGTCAGAAATATCCTTCATGACACGAACAGTCCCTGCAGCCTTCATTTCGGCAGCTCGCACTCTGCGTACGCGGAAGCGCATCGCTGCCGGGGACTGCTGCAACCCCATCGGAAGTCAACGCGGTTCCCGGCGCTCCGTCGAATCAGGTCGTTGTCATTGCCGGCGGCGCCTCGGGACTCTCCAACCGGGAAAGACCGCCGATCTGATCCTGGTAGCGGGCGATCCGTCCAAAGACATTTCCGCCATGCGCCAAATCCGCGCTGTAATGCAAAACGGCCGCTGGGTCAAGCAGTTGGGAGAACACGAAGTCGAGGGGAAATAGCCAGAACATCCTCAGCTCCTCGATCTTCCGTTTCGCGCAGAAGTCGCGGATCGGTTGCGAATTCAGGTCCGCTCAGGGCGGGACGTATCTAGGTAGCTTTGGCTCGGCCGGAGCGATTGAATTGGGGGTGTACGCCCGTTTCACCAATTTCAAATGATGCCGGCGCAACAAACTATCACGGTTCATTCTAACCGGTAAGTTCGTTGGTATTGATGTCCATTGCAATCGCGAGACCAGCTTTTACTTCGAGAAACTCCGATGCGGACAGCCTTCCGAGGTGAGCGGAGAATCGCTGTAAGCTGACAACTCGGATCTGTCCGCAATCGGCGGCAGACTTCTTGGTAAGTCCATTCGTTGAAGTCGCTTCTAAAGGGACACGCCACGGGTACTGCAGGTGCTTATCATCCCATGCGGTCAACGGAACGACCAGACGGACAGTGAGATTCTCGAACAGGGCGATACTCACAACCATGGCCGGTCTTGTCTTGTCCGTTTCGGAACCCTTGACCGGCTTAAGGTCTACGCGCCACACTTCGCCGGGTGCCGGATTCGGGGAGTCTTCAGTCCGCATAATCCTCGTCCATATCGACCCAATCCTGGTCGTATTCGGCTTCCGGGCCCTGTTCCGCTACGGCCGCAGCAAGGAATGGCTGGCGTTCTTCCACTGGTAGTGAAGCAATAAGGCGAACGAGCGAAACCCGTCCCGCCGGAACCTCAACCTTTGCCCCAAGAAGTTCAGTAGCCCGTGGCGCAGTCATCAGTCCTTCACTAACTGCGCGGAGGACAGCCCCTCGAAACCAGCGAGGTGTTTCGGCAGGATATGTGTCGTCTGGCTCGTGTTGTCGATATCCAAGCCGGCTCATCTGCATGAACGCCTGGCGGTGGCTTTCGTTCGAAAGGATGCCGAGTGCTTTGAAGCGCATCAGGAGGGCTTGGATGCTCATGCCATACCGCCGTTTCAGTATGAGCATTTCCTCAAAACCAATAAGTTTCCGAAACCGGCCAACATCATCCCTAAGCGTTTTTTCGGGAGCTAGGAACGCTCCAGCAAACCGCCAAGCGAAGTCCTCCTCCAGTTCCTCAGTTCGCGGAAGCAACACTAGGTGTGCCAGTTCATGCGCGAGGTTAAGCCGTTGTCGTTCTCGCGTTAGACCTGACCGGCACAATACCGCTGCTCCAATCCACTTACGCCCTAACGAGCGGCCAACCGCTGAAAGCCCATCGAACTTGCCGTCGGCATCAGTGAAACAAACGGATATGCCACGCTCTTCCAGCAGATCAACTACGTTGCGAATTGGATCCATGCCTATTCCCCATTGTTTACGAAGGTCCGACGCATGACTCTCGACATCATCTGGATCGTTCGCACGCAACTTTCGGATCGGAAGATCGAATTGAGCGCCAGGATAGAGCAGATTGCGGACGTAGAGGCATTGTTCCAGTTGAAAGGACAAGTAGCTTTCCAGCCGTTCTTGTTCGCTCTTAGTCAGACCGGCCTTCTTCCGGTAGTGACCTATCTCGATGGTGTTCTTGGGCTCATTGACAAGGGTTGAACTCTCAACACCAAGCGCATTAGATAGTGCTAAAAGCACACGTGGAGAAGGTATGTCCAACCCCTTTTCGTACTTCGATATGGCTTGCTTGGTGATGGCACGATTGGTAGCCTCTGACAGCTCTTCCAGTGTCAATCCTTTAGCCTGGCGCACCAGCTTTAAGCGCTCCGCGAGCATATTTCACCTCCTTTCGATTATACGATTCTATCAGTTGACAAATATGCCATATTTTTGCGATAATGTCAACCGACGGCCATCATAAAATCATTTCTTTCGGAACAAGCGTGCCAGGCCGCGCCTCCGAAACAACTGGCCTGGAAGGAGCCGCTTTGGGAATGCCAAGTAAGAAAGACGCACATGTTTCGGGAAACCGATCGGAAGGCTATCGAGTCACGGTAAATGGCAAGCCGGTAGCAACTGCGCCAACTCAAGCTGAAGCCATTGACAAGGGTCGTGACATAGCACGCGCGAATCAAACAGAGCTATATGTCCATCGCGCCCAAGGATCGGGTCGCGGCCAGATTCGGGAACGCGATACCGAGGGACCGAACGACCCATTTCCGCCTCCTGGCTAAGGTAATGGGAAGCCGGACCATCTACGACAGGAGACACTTAAGTGACCTTTCAAGGCGCACTGATTCGAGAGCAAGGGGTAACCTTTGCTCTCGTGATTGTAAAGCAGTATGTTGTCCAGAACAGCTTAGAGGCCACTAGTACGATTAGGGCATTTCAGCCGGCCTTCCCCGGCGTCCCGGTCGTGTTAATGGCGCAGGACTATGGTGGAACACCAACCTACTTTGGACGGCGCGACATCGTTGGATTCTTGGCCAACACTCCACTGGAGTGCATTCCGTGGCAGGAATTCACTATCACGTAGGGTCGTTCCTGCCTAATTGCACTGCGGATTTCTTCGGCCTGCGTACAATGACGCGCGCAGGCTATCCTTTATCGCGAGAACGCCCACTGAAGCAGCACCTGTTGCAGCCCGCCCCGCCCGCTACAGGTTCGCTGTTAAACTCATCCGTAAGTATCCTTGACTCGATTTTGGCGAACTGGTGTGGGTACGCAATGCACATGCGACTTGCGCTCGGGGTTTGCTGCTGGCGGTTTGATTGCTGCACTTGCCACTCTCCCAACCTCCAAAAATCCACTCTATCCCCTCAACAATCGCGGCAGCCGGGGGCTGCGGGTGTTTCGGTCAGGCGGGGTATTTGAGATTATATGTCGGAAATCGGCCTATTGCCAACGATCTGAGAAACCAGTCCGTGAAAGCTTGCCCGTATGGGACGGACTTCGTAAACCCAGACCGGGATTTGAATCCCGGGACGCTGCGGGTGTTTCGGTCAAACGGGGTATTTGAGATTATATGCCGGGAACCGAACGGTTGTCAATGAAATCCGCAGCCGGGTGTATAATGAGAATAAGAGGTGGCTGCCATGACGGAAAACGGCTCTTATCCACAGCTCTCGGAACTGTCTCGCGAGGCGTTAAAGATCTACGAGACGACACTCCGCGCCAACCTGGAAGCCGAGCACCTCGGAGAGGCCGTCGCAATTCATCCGGAATCCGGTGATTATGCGGTCGCCCACACTCATCGCGAGGCGGCGCGCAGCCTGCGCGCGCGGCACAAGCCGGATGGCAGGGTAGTCGTGCTTACCATCGGCCCGCCAACCGATTCCGACTTAAGCATCGTTCAACGCATCACGGGATTCCCAAGCAAGTGATGTTTGGCAGCTTCCGTGACGCATTTCCCCGAATTATCCTCGAATTGCCCGGGCCAGCAGGCCTGCTTACAGTCGAATTCATTGTTGATACGGGCTTTGACGGTGATCTAATTCTTCCGCGACACTTGGTTGAGCGTCTGAGCGCATCGCCTGCATTTCGCGATTTGCGCGAGCTCGCTGACGGAAGTGTACGGGAGATCGACGTATTCGAGCTCGACATCCAATGGAATGGAACTGACCGTACGGTGGAGATCTTAGCGCTTCAGGGGCGGCCCTTGGCAGGAAATCGTCTCTTTGAGAATTGCCGTATTACCATTGATCTTTACGAGGGCGGCGAGGTGACCATCGAAACGCCTTAGCACGTTGTGACCTGCTTAGCATCACACTCCCCAACCCTCAAGATAAATCCACTAAATCCACTCAACAATCGCGGCAGCCGGGGGCTGCGGGTGTTTCGGTCCAACGGGGTATTCCAAATTATAGGTCGCAAACGGATTGGATGTCAACGATCTGAGAACCCAGTCCGTGAAAGCTTGCCCGTATGGGACGGACTTCGTAAACCCAGACCGGGATATGAATCCCGGATTAATACCCGACAAAAATATTCCACTATTTTTCTGTAACCCTTTCCGCTTTCCCACCGTCCAACAGAGTATCTTTATAGTAGACGCGCTCGAACCTTCCCCCTCGCCCAGGATTGGGAGAGGGGGTTTGGGCGTGAGGGCATCACAGAAAGGAGCCAACCGGACTGACTGGAAGACAGAACTTTCGGTAGTCCACCCAGCCGGCAGCAGCATAAGGTCGACCGGCGGATGAACGGCGAAGGTGATGATAACGCCTATCGATGGCAGCTTCATCTTTGTGAAGGTTCCATTTCATCCTTCATCCTTCATCCTTCATCCTTTGTCTCTGGTTTGCGGTCGGGCCAATCAATAGGTTTGCGGTCGTGCCAATAGAGGGAATTGTGGTCGTGCCAATAGAGGGAACCGGATCGAACGATGAACTTGAGCTTCACAAGGCCGTTTTTCAGCCTTCAGCTTTTGTTTTTCAGCTTTCGGTCTGGGGCGTGGTCTGGCGTTACCAAGCAGCGATAAATTGGTCGCAACTCCAATGCCGGCAGAGTTCCGGCGGAGAAGCGTTATCGTCGATCTTTGACAACAAGAGACCGAGCAGAACAATCGGGGCGCTTGGACAGGGTAATTGAACAGGCCAAGGCGCCTTTGACGTCATTCTGAGCATTTTACCGCGCCTAACGCGGCGTTGAGCATAAGAAACTGTCACAGCTCCCGTCATCCCGTAGGGATCTGTTTCTGAATTTGCAAATTGACATTCGTGCACTAAACGGTGAAGTTTCTTAGGAGCAAGTAATGTTGCGTGCAACACCTTGCAACTAATGACAAAACGCAGCAATTCCGTCATCCCGGAGGGATCTGCTTTTGACGTTTTGTCCTTAGGAGCCGTCTTTGCGAAGAATCCGGCGACGTTATACGCATCGGAGAGAGGCTGGATTCTTCACTCCGTTCAGAATTGACGTCAAGGGCGTTCGGAGTGACATCAAGGGCGGCTGTTCAGGGTATATGAGCGGTCGGGTCCGCTTGTGAGTTCATTCTGCGCCCCCCGGCGCTAGTTCTTTGCGAAGCTGTTGCGCCGGGAACGGAACTGTAGAATTTCCAGTTCGCGGCGTAGTCCCGCGTCAGAGGCTGGTTGGTCAGGCTAACTCGAACCATCTCGATCGGCATGCTGTTGCCTTTCAAGATGGCATCATGGAAGGTGCGGTTGCTCATCTTCCCTGTTTCGACGAGCTCTTTGTGCAGCGACCGAAGTTGAATGCCTCCCAAAAGATACGCAGCCTGATAGAGCGGGGTGTAACTTCCATTGAAAGACCGGCGGACCTCCGCCGCCGCGTTCTCCCGCTCGTGCCCCACACGGTCGACCAGGAAGTCTACGCACTGCTGAGGTGTCATTTTCCCGAGGTGAAAGCTAAGCGAGAAGATGATGCGGGCGCACCGGTGCATCCGCCAGAACAGCATTCCAATCCGGTTCTCGGGGGTCTTTGGGAAGTTCATATCCCAGAGAAGCAGCTCCCAATAGAGCGCCCAGCCTTCGCCCCAGAAAGGAGTTTGGAAAAGCCGGCGATGGGTATTGTAACGCGCAGCCATAAAGCCCTGCAGGTGGTGGCCGGGTATCAGCTCGTGAAAAACGGTCGCGCGCGCGAAGTGAATGTTATTTCCCCTCATGCTCTGGAGTTTCGCTTCCTGGGACATCGTCGAAGTAGGATAGGAGACGGAGATCGTTTCCCCTCCCGTGAAGAATGGGTTCACGAGCTGCCGTTCCGGGGTCATCATGATCATCCGCCAGCTCTCACGGGCGATTTCAGGCACGGTGACGAGATTGCGCTTTTCGATGAAATCGATTGCCTCCCGTGCAAGGTCGCGAATGAGATACGGCTGCTTGCCTGGCTCGACGTGAAGCTCCTTCGTCTTCTCTACGGCGCGTTTCCAGTCGTCGCCGAAGCCCATCTTCCGCGATGCCTTTTTCAGCTCCGTTTCGCACCAGGCCATCTCCTTTTCCGCGATGGCGATCAGTTCCTCCGGCGCATACGGAACCATCTCTCCGGCCAGCTCGACCAATAGCCCCTCGCGCCCGATTGGCCTGCCGGCGATTCCGCTGGCATCTCGAACCAACGGACGATCGATCTGGCTGGGCAGGTCTAACCTGTGGCGCTCGTATTCGATTCGGTTCCGAAGCAGAATATAATCGATCTTTGCGTCCCTGCCGAATGAATCGAAATCGAGCTGCTCCAGCGCTGCCAGCCATCCGGTGAAGAACTCTCTCGATCTAGCGGAACCTCTTCCTCCACGGCCGCCGCGTTCAGACTCGTACCGTTGAACCACGCCGCTCATCTCGCTATGAGGCGACGACATCAGTTCCTTGAGGTCCGGAATTTCCGGCTCCTTGCCGGACTGGTACGGGGGAATTGGTTGAACCTCGGCCGGGTTGACTGATGACGACGATGAAATACTGCTTCCGGCCGAAGAGCCGTTGGACGGCAAGGGCTCGCGCAGAAACGCTGCACAGTCCTGAAGCCTCTTGTCGGCCTCCCTATAGGGTTGGGCGATCCACCAGGTGAAAAGCGGGTCGTAATCGTTATAGAAGCCGAACCAGTTTTTCAGGACGCTTCGCAGCGTGTCGACTGTCGTGGCGGCGCGATCCGAAACAGCTTTTTCCCGCAAGATGCCCTGTGTGTTGCGCGCCTGGGCAATCTGCACGGCGAGGCCGGTTAAAGTGCCTGCCGCCTTGGCCGGATCCATTGTCTCGATCCGCCGCCTGCGGTCATCGAGGCTCAAGATAGTGGATGCGAAAGGGACGAATGGAGCCACCTCCGCATTCGCGCGGGCGTCTTCGTCCAACAGACTCAGGTCCTTCTGAATTCGCTCTCTGAGGCCGTCATACTCCGAACGCGCATCCGAATTTAGCGTCGTCGAGTCGAGCGTTGAGAGTGCCTTCAGCCAATCGTCGTAGAACAACCGCATGCGCGCCTGGCGCACCGGCGAGAGCGAGATCGTGTAAAACCGGTTGAGGCTCCCTCGGTCTTCATCGAACCGAAGAACCACCGCTCGCATCTCGTTTTCGCGCTTGCCCACCAGTGGGCGGAGATCGGGGACCGCGACGTCTTGCCCGTTGCTAACCAGGGTCTTCGCCTGCGGCTTAGCGCCTGTCTCTGCCTGTTGCCCCAACGCCGGCACGCTGAAATAGGCCGACAACAGAGCCGCAATAAGCGCAATCCTCAAATGAACAAACCACTTCACATTGTGTTCACTTTCTACTCGCTGCGCGAAAATCGCGCTGTTTGCTTGTTATTTGACCTTCCACTCCTGTATGCCGGTAGACCACCCGTCTTGAAGCGTAACTTCCAGTCTCAATGCGTTTGCCGTCACGGGTTTGAAGGTTATCTTATTGTATCGGTCCTTCGCTACTCCTGAGGCGCCGTTGGTCTCTGTAGGCTTCCAATCCGCGCCGTCCTTGTAAAGGACCCGCCAGGACTTAGGCACGCGGCACTCACCTCTCCCCGTGTCGTCGAACCAGTAGACTTCGGCTTCGGAAACGGTAACAGGTTTGGCGAAGGTATACTCCACCCACTCCGTGGTCCCCTTCTTGGGCCACCAGTGGAAGAACGAGTTGGATTCGTCGCCGGAGGAGCGTGGCTCCTCCTGATCGTTGATCGCCCGGGGGTTTTGTCCGCCACTGGTGCGGACACGGCTCGTCGAGGCGAATGTCGGCTGTGGGAGAGGCTTCGCGCTGGCCTCGCTGTTCGGCAGCCACACGAGCATCTCACCTCGACCGCGATTGGCCCAGGTGTAGTACGGAATGACCGTCAATGCCTGCTCGTTCTTTACCACTTTGCCGCGGTCATCGTAGGACATAGCAATTGCCCTCCCTTTGATGACTTCAACGCCGTTCAGCAAATCCGTCCTGAATTCAGAGGTCAGCTTCGCGTCGTCTGCCAGCATAAGGTTGCGCACGCGGCCATTCGGGTTGTCCGGCCATTCGGCGCAGTAGACGATCGGGCCGCGCTGAAGCGCGATTCTTCCGCGGTCGGCGGCGACCGCGTCGTTAGCGACGATCCGGCGGACCGGCATGGGCAGGTTCAGCTCGATCGCGTCACCCGATTTCCACTGGCGGGTTATGCTCACGTAGCCTTTGTCAAGCTTGACCGGCACGCTCTTACCGTTTAACTTCAGCGTAACCGGTTCGTCGATCCTATCCAGGAATCGGTACAGGTCGCTCGGGATCGCCTCATTCCGTGCCCAACCCGGAATGCGGACGTTGATCGCCAACTTGACCGGCTTGTCGGGCTTGACGGTCATCTTAACCGCGCCGTCCCACGGATAGCGGGTGTTCTGGACGATCTTGACAGTCCGCCCGTTGTCCATCTTGACCTCGGCGCTGCTCCCGACGAAGAGATTGACATAGAGCTGGTCGCCCTGCTGCGCATAGACGTACCCGGGCACGGAGGCAATGAACCGGGTGATATTCCCCGGACAGCATGCCACGCCGAACCACGGACTGCGTTGGTGCTGGCCTTTCGACTCCAATGGGTTCGGATAGAAGAACGACTTGCCGTCCAGCGATACGCCGGAAATCAGACCGTTGTAGAGCGTCCGCTCCATCACGTCGACGTACTTTGCATCGCCGTGGAGCAGGAAGAGCCGCTCGTTCCAATAATCGTGTCCGATTGCGGCGCAGGTCTCGTTGTAAGCGCTCATGTTGGGCAGCTCGTAGTTTGGCCCAAAGGCCTCACCGGCGGCGGTTGCTCCGATCCCGCCGGTGATGTAGAGCTTCTTGCCGGCAACGTTCTCCCAGATTCGGTCGATGGCCGCCACGTAGGCCGTATCGCCGGTCAACGCGGCTACGTCGGCGATTCCCGAGTACATATAGGAAGCGCGCACCGCGTGGCCCACCGCCTCTGTTTGATCCACGATTTTCAGATGCGACTGATTGTACTGGCGCCCACTCCCCCGTCCGCCTCCAGGTCCGCGCGAATCCAGCATGAACTTTGCCAGCTTGAGGTAACGGTCTTCCCCCGTGGCGCGGTAGAGTTTGACCAGTCCCATTTCTGTGATCTGATGCCCGGGCCAGATGGCCTGCTTGCCGGGACCGAAGGTCTTGTCGAGCAGATCGGCTGTTTTGAGAGCTACGTTCAGTAGCGATCGCTTGCCGGTGGCCTGGAAATGCGCTACGGCGGCCTCGTAGAGATGCCCCAGCTCGTAGAGCTCGTGGCTGTCCGCCTCTTCCAGCTCCCATCGATGCGCACCCGCCCATGGATGGGGATGCTCGGGGTTGATTGTGCGGGCCGGGTAGAGATAACCGTCCGGCTCCTGCGCGGCCGCAATCTTGGCGATGAGTGTGTCCAGGTAAGCATCCAGCTTCGGATCGGGATGGACGCTCAACGTATAGCACGCCCCTTCGATCACCTTGTAAATGTCGGTGTCGTCAAAGGGATAGCCCGGCATTTTGAGATCGTGCTTGTCGCCCTTTAGCACAGCCGCCGCGCGCTCCAGGTTGGCCACGCGCCCGGTCTCCTCGCACTTCTTGAAAGCGAAGGGGATGGTCACCGTCCGGTTGATCTCGATTCGCGGCGCCCAGAACACGTCGTTGAAATGCACCGCCGTGAAAGGCACCGGCTTGACCGGGTAGTCACGAGATGATTTCGTGCTTTTCTGCGCCATTGCGAGCGCGCAGATGGGAATCAATGCGATGGCCGCCAGTATCCAGGCGTAAGACGACTTCATCCCAAACCTCCTTTGCGGCTTACGACTCGTTTGCAGTTGCCTGAAGGTTATACCTGCGGCAATTGATCGATAATTGTGCCATGCCGGACTAAACGCACAACGTCTTCAGCTTGCGCAGACAAGCTCTGCAGCATCTAGGCGCGAGTATACTCGCCATCCGTTCCCGTTTTCCCTGTCGTGTCATTATCCCGGATTATTCGCGTTGACTGGGAGCGCGGCGTCCCCGCCCGCACATCGTACAGTTCATGAATAATCCAGAATCATAATGGTAGTTCATCGCTGCGTGAGAATCATCAAACCAAAAACCCCGCCTGCCATGCGGTTCGGATGGGCCTGGAATCGGAGGGTTATCTTCTCCTTGCCACTTAACAGCTCCGCGGGTATCGGGTATGTCTGTTCGAAGAACTGCCCGGGGTGCAAATTCGTCAATTGCTGGGTAGCGATCTTCGTGCCGTTCACGAGAATATCGAATTCACGGCCGGCGTCGCTGCCCCAGTAGGTACACACCAGCTCCATCGGTGCGTTGGGCAGTACTTTCACCTCGTAAGAAAACCATCCGCCGTCGCGGCTGTCGCGATAGTGGCGGTCTCCGAAGTCGCCATCG
>JBGPOG010000065.1:0-12055 GCA_041487935.1 Chthonomonadia bacterium
ATTTCGCCGCGCGCCAAGAAGCTGGCGGAAACACGCAGCCTGGAATGGCAGACTCTTGAGGGAACGGGGCCGGAAGGCGCAATCGTGGAGCGAGATGTAGTTCTCGCTGTGGGGGCCGCACAGCAAAAGGACGATGAAGTCGCGGAGACCATCCCGGTCACAGGGATCCGAGCGGTCATTGCGTCGCGTATGGCAGCAAGCGCGGCCGCCACAGCTCCCGTTACCTTGACCACGGAAGCAGACGCCACGGCGCTGGTGGAATGGCGCAAGAAACTCATAGCCAAGGGAGTAGCGGCGAGCTACAACGATCTGCTGCTCTTCATTCTCGCCCGCGCTCTGCGAGAACATCCACGGGTTAACGCCACTCTTGACGGCGACGTGATTAAGGTGTGGCGGCGAGTGAACATCGGGCTGGCCGTCGATGCGCAGGATGGGCTCCGCGTACCGGTCTTGAAGGATGTCGATCAATTGGGTTTGGAAGACATCGTTAACAAGACGGGATCACTTGTCGAATCCGTGCGAGACTCACGCATCCGCCCGGAAGAGATGCGAGGAGCAACTTTCACGCTCACAAATCTGGGGATGTTTGGGATCGACGCATTCACGCCCGCGATCAACCTGCCCGAATGCGCCATTCTGGGCGTCGGCAGAATCAAGCCTCAGGCAACGGTGGTCGGCAATGGGATCGCGATCAGACAAAAAATGTGGCTCAGCCTGACTTTCGACCACCGTTTGGTGGACGGAGCGCCCGCTGCGCGGTTCCTGCAGTGTGTGGGTCGTTTCATTGAGACTGCCGGCGCAGTCGACGCGTAGCGGCGAACCATTCGCTCGATATTTTGGATAGACAGAGAACGGGTCTCGTGCGAATTATTCGCTCCCAATCAGGCGGTCCCGCTAGAACTGTATTGTCAACAACCGGAAAGGAGGAACCTGATGATCACAAAAGAAGAATCCGCTGCAAGGCGGGACTATGCTTACGACCTATTCCGCAAAGCGGGGATCTTTATTACCGGCGCAGAGAAAAACCAGATAGAGACCGCGGATTTCGGCCTGAACCAATTCGAGCAGACCGGGTTGGGTGTGCTCGTTTACGTCAATACCGACCGCTGCTGCGCGAAGGAACTGGCCATGTGGCCGCGACAGACGTGCCCGGAGCACCGCCATCCGCCGGTCGGCTCGGATCCCGGCAAGGAAGAGACGTTTCGCTGCCGGTGGGGCAAGGTGTATCTCTACGTCGAGGGAGCGAAGCCTGCAAACATCGCCTGCCGCGCCCCGTCCGGACGAGAATCGGCTTACACCGTATGGCACCAGGTCGAGCTAAATCCAGGCGACCAGTACACAATCTCCCCGAATACGCTCCACTGGTTCCAATCCGGCGACGATGGCGCCGTTGTGTCCGAGTTCTCGACGCGAAGCACCGATGAGAACGACTTCTTCACCGATCCGGAAATCCAGAGGCTGACCAAGATCGTGTGACAGTCGCACCAGGTTAAAGCCACTGAGTCGGAAATCAAGATTCCAGGGAAATCAGGGGATGAACCGGAGAGAGTTTCTTACACAAACCGGTGCTGCGGGGATCGCGGCGGTTGGACTTCTGGCGGATGGCGAGGCGCCGGCTGCCAACTCGCCGAATTCTTCCGGAAATCCAACGGGTATTCACTCCACGGAACGTGTTTCCATCATCCGAGACCCTTCGGGCGCGGCAATTGCCGCCGAGCCTGTTGTCCGGGGCATCCTGCAGCTTACGGATGCGCTCGCCGCGCGAAATATAAGAGCAGTATTCTATGACCGCATAGACCAGGCGCCTCCGGGCGGACCCATTATCCTCATTGCGGGCTGCGAGACGCAACCAGTCCGAGAAATTCTCGATCGGGCGGGCGCTTCCATACACAAAGTCGCGGAATCACTGGCTCTCGTTCGCGGACAGGCCCAAGGGCGCCCGGTCCTTCTAGCGACCGGCCATGATTCCGGCGGGATTACCTATGGGTTGCTTGAGCTGGCCGACCGAGTCATGCATTCCGACCATCCCATCTCCGCCCTGAACGCCGGCAAGCCGCTCATCGAGCGCGCGGCCAATCCCATCCGCAGCGTCGCACGGCTTTTCACCAGCGAAATCGAGGACAAGCCCTGGTACTACGACCGCGATTTCTGGCGGCGATACCTGCCGATGCTCGCCGCTCAGCGCTTCAACCGGTTCAGCCTGACATTCGGAATCGGCTACGACTTCCTCAGCGAGGTAACCGACTCATATTTCCATTTCGCCTACCCGTTCCTGGTCCATGCCCCCGGCTATACCGTTCGTGCGCGCGGGCTTCCCGACGAAGAGCGAGAGAAGAACCTGGAGATGCTGCGATTCATCAGCGAGGAAGCAACGGCTGTCGGGCTCCATTTCCAGCTTGGACTCTGGACTCATGGTTACGACTGGTCTCGAAATCGGGGCGTGAACTACGTTATCGAAGGCCTGTCACCCGAGAATCACGCGGCGTACTGCCGGGATGCTCTGCGGACGCTGCTCCAGACATGCCCTGGGATCAAGGGAGTGACTTTCCGGATCCATGGCGAGAGCGGCGTCGCGGAGGGGACGTATGAATTCTGGAAGACGGTGTTTGACGGGGTCGGGCAATGCGGCCGCCGGGTCGAGATCGACATGCACGCCAAGGGAATCGATAACGCAATGATCGACCTCGGGCTGGCCACGGGAATGCCCGTGAACGTATCCCCGAAGTTCTGGGCGGAGCACCTGGGACTGCCGTATCACCAGGCTTCGATCCGCGCGCTGGAAATGCCGCCGCGCGGCAAGCAGGACGCGGGATTCTTCGCGAAGAGCGACGGCTCGCGCCGATTCATGCGATACGGCTATGGCGATCTTCTCACCGAAGACCGCAAATACGGAATCCTGTTTCGCATTTGGCCGGGAACGCAGCGGCTGTTGCTGTGGGGAGACCCGGCGTTCGCCGCAGGCTACGGTCGCGCGGCTGGTTTTTGCGGGAGCCTGGGGATGGAAATTTGCGAGCCGCTGTCGTTCAAGGGTCGCAAAGGCTCCGGCTTGCGCGGCGGGCGGGACGGGTATGCCGGCCCGAACTTGCGGCCCGCAGGCGGCGACTTTGAGAAATACCTCTACACTTACCGGCTGTGGGGGCGGCTTCTTTACAATCCGGAGACCTCGCCAGACGTCTGGCAACGCGCCCTCAAATCGGATTTTGGGCCGGCAGCGGCAGAAGCAGAGGCTGCTCTAGCCAATGCGAGCCGAATCCTACCCCTTGTAACAACGGCGCACCTACCGTCCGCGGCGAACAACGGCTATTGGCCGGAGATGTACACGAATATGCCGATTGTCGATGCGAAACGGCCCCATCCTTACGGCGACACCCCAACGCCGAAGCGCTTCGGCGCCGTGAGCGCGATCGACCCTGAGCTCTTTTTGTCGATCGACGATTTTGTCCAAGGAATCAAACTCGGCGGGAGGAGATATAACCGAATCTCGCCAATGGAGGTTGCCAAGTGGCTGGACGATTTCGCCAAACAAGCCTCGCACCACCTTGCTAATGCAGAGAAGCAGGTTAAGGATCGCAATTCTCCCAGATTTCGAAGATTGGCCGTGGACGTAGCGATTCAGAGCGGACTTGGCCGGTTCTTCGCGGCCAAATTGCGCGCGGGCGTGCTTTTCGCTATCTACGGATTGAGGGGAGATCGTAAAGCATTACGCGATGCGCTTGCTGCGTATCGCCACGCTCGAGAGACGTGGGCCGGGCTGTCCGCGAAAGCTCGCGCGGTCTACGCGGAAGATATCACGTTCGGCCGCGCAGCGCACTTGCGGGGTAATTGGTCGGATCGGTTGGCTGCGATTGACCTGGATATCGCCGATATGGAGAGAGTGCTCTCCAATGCCGACCAGCGCGCGGCTCTCGGTTACGACGGAGAGAATGCCAGGGAGTTGGTGGAAAGGGCAATGGCCGCGCCACTGCGACCGCGTTACCGCTTGGAACACTTGCCCCCTCGCCCGTTTCGTCGCGGGCAACCCGTCGAGATCGTCTGCAAGCTGTATCGGTTGGGGATAGCCTCACAAGATATTGAGATTCGTTTGCACTTCCGGCATGTCAATCAGGCGGAGCCATATTGCGTGGAAGAAATGGAACTGCGGGAGAATTCTTGCCGGGCGGTCATACCGGGCGACTATACCAATTCTCCCTACCCGCTGATGTACTACTTCGACCTGCGTGAATCGGTTAATCGCGTAGCTCTTTATCCAGGGTTCACGGCGGACTTAACGAATCAGCCTTACTTCGTCATACGTCAGGCCCGTGCGGTTATGGAGCCTTGATGTCCACTTTCTGCGAACGTTTGGCGCCGCCCTCTTGCCAGGACATCTCAATAGTGATCGTCTGGCCGGAGGAGCCGGGCTGAACGTGAAGCCGAAGCTCAGCCGGACTTGGCGTACCAAGCTCAACGCTCCCGGATTGCGCGTCCAAGGTACCCGGACCGCTTACTACTCGCACATTCGACAGCAACGACTGTGATCCGTTAGCCCGTAGAGGAACCACCAGGAGCTGCTCTCCATCGACCATCTGCACGGTTGCTGGAAGAGCCGAAATCCGCTGATTCGTGCCACGATTTACATTGAATGGAGGCCATGAGAACAGACCGGCGCGCGTTCCGGGCAATACGACGGGAACGAGAACGGCCAACAGCAAGACGGCGGCGGCAAACGCGATCGCAGGGCGGGCGAAGAGGCTGCGCCAGTTGAATGCGAAAGCAGGGCGGCGGACCGCAGCTTTCTCTGCCGCATCGATCCGCTGCCACACCGTCGCTCTAAAGCCGGCCGGGGGTTCGACCGCAGGCGCTTCGTCCAGAATCTTCCATACCGACTTCAACTCCAGCAAATCGGCCTTGCACGTTTCGCACCCATTCAAGTGGTTTTCGAGCGCAACCACGAAAGACCGCCCCAGCGTCCCTTCGTGGTATTCCGAAAACTGTTCCTGTGCTCGTTCACATCTCATTTGGGCCACCTAATACCAATCGGCCAGACGAACTGACCGCTTAATCGCTTTTATCGAACGGCATCGAGCAGTCGTCCGAACAAAGGCTCGGCGCCATGTTACGACTGTCCGACGAACCTACATACGGAAATGTTCCTGCAGCGGCTTCAGGATTTCCCTCAGGGATAATCGGGCGCGGTTGAGGCGCGACTTCACCGTTCCAATCGGCGAATCGAGAGCCTCCGCGATCTCCTCGTAGGAAAGTCCATCCATGTGGTACATCACGATCATCATTCGTTGGGGATCGGGCAGTGAGCTAATTGCCTCCTGCAGCAGATCCGATCGCTCGCGGTTTTCGGCAACTTCGGCCGGGCCGGCAGACGGATCTTCGATCTGCCGCACGACGGTGGCTTCCTCGAGATCGAGCATCTCATCCAGCGACTCGGACGGCCGAGCTCGCTGGCGCTTCTTTTCATCGAGGTACACATTAGTCGTGATGCGAAATAGCCAAGTGATAAAGCTGGAGTCGCCGCGGAAGTTGGCAAGTGAGTTGTAGACACGCAAGAAGGTTTCCGACGCGACGTCGTTTGCTTCGTCGTATCGCCCGCAAAGCCTGAAGGCATAGTTGTAAACCCGACGCTCGTAGAGTCGGATCAGGTCGTCGAATGCATCCCTTTCGCCCTGTTTGCAGCGGGCGATAAGAGTTCGCTCATTCTCCAAAACCGGATTTCGCGGGAAGCTGCGAGCGGTCGGGCCAGGTTCCGGTTCGACGCTCATTTCTTTCCATTTGCTTTCGACATCGCCTCCTGCTCTTCACGGGTCAGCGGATGCGATGGCTGTCCGCCGCGGATCGCTTTTGCATAGACCCGCACGTCCTGGCGGCTATAGACGCTGCTCAGCGCTATTCCAGTCTCCTCCGCATTTAGCACGACCAGCGCAAAGCTCTGTTCTCCGCCAACTTCCTCAAAGGCGTCAAATCTGATAATCCCTACCTTTTGGAGGCAGCGCTTCTGATCTTCGGCAATCGCATCGGCGCGCTTCTCCAGAGCATCCATTCTTCGGGATGTCTCCTCAACTGTCCCCATATAACCGTGGAGGATCTCCTCGAGGTTACCGCCGCTCGTATTCTTGGTGAGCCTGGTGTACAGGCGCGTCAGCCTTCCTAACTTAGAGAGGAGGGCGATTTGCAGGAGGAGCATGAGAATGACTCCCCCGATAAGGCCGGCGATCAGCGGGTCCCGATTGTCGCTAATGAACTGAAGCAGCGTTGGTGGCATGAAGATTCGGGTCCTTTGCTCGCGTATAATTCGCTCGTCGCGTTAGTGTCGAGAGTATTTTGGCAACCAGGCAGGCGATGGTTCATCCGGTCGTTCACTGTATGTCGATGCACGGTGAAACGTGCTATACTAGGCCGCTGAAGTCATCCGACGTGAACTCTCTTGAGCTTATGAGGACCACTCCGCTTATGAGTCGCGCGCGCCGTCAACTTCTTGCGGCGGCCCTGTTCCTGGTGTTCGTGATCGTTCTGCTTACGACCTTCCGCGTTGCGGTGGTGCACGGCGATTCGATGCTGCCGACCTATCACAACGGCGAGATCGTCTTTGTTACCCGGCTTGGCAACGATCTCAAGCATGGCGACGTCGTGCTCGTTCAAGTCCCCAGTCACGAAGTGCTAATCAAGCGCGTATTTCGCCTGCCCGGCGAGACAATCGACGCAACTGACGCTCCACTTTTCAACCGGGTTGCCGAGTACTTCGACCCGACTCACGATCCCAAAGCCCCGCTCAAAGTTCCGCCCGGATACATTGTCGTACTGGGCGACAATAGAGCCGTCTCGGATGACAGCCGAAATTTCGGCACCATTCCGACGAAGGATATTCTCGGCCGAGTAATGAACGCGCCGCCGCTGCGGTGACGTATTTTAACATGCGACATACCTGTTTGTAAACGCGAATAACCTGCCGGGGAGCTGACTTGCCCATCGAACCAATACTCGATCCTCACCAGGAGACCGTTTTCCCAACGGTTCTATGGAATGAGTCGATCGTCACCTTTGAGGCGATTGTTGAACGTCTCGATCCGTCGATATCGCCCGCTGTCGTGATTTTTGCGCGGTCGTCGGGCGGCTATGTTCTGGCGAACATCCGTGAGCGCGGCTGGTGTACGCCGAGCGGACGGCTGGAGCCTGGCGAGTCGCACCTGGAAGCAGCATTGAGAGAAACGCAGGAAGAGATCGGCGGCCGGCTGGAACTGGCCACGGAAATCGGACGTTATGTCCTTCAGGGCGAGGACGGACGCACGCTACGGTTCCCTGCTTACCTCGGTCTTGTACGCGAGTTTGGCGACATCCCGGCTGGCAGCGAGTCGTCCGCAGCCCGATGCATTACATTTAATGCGCTAAGCACCGTCTACTACCGTTGGGACAAGCTGATCGAGCGCGTTTTTGAGTTCGCTGAACGCTCGGCCCCAACCAATCTGGAAATTTAAAGAAGATATGGAGTCATACGATCTTGTCGTAATCGGTGGCGGATCAGCCGGAATGAAGGCCGCGCGAACTGCGCGAAAGCTCGGCGCGAGCGTGGCTCTGGCCGAAGAACGCGTGTTGGGCGGCGAGTGCTTCTGGGCCGGCTGCGTCCCGAGCAAGGCGATGGTCCGCGCGGCGCAAGTATGGCATCTCGTACACAATTCCGCCGAATTCGGGATTCACGCGGAGGGAATTCGCGGCAGCTTTGCAGAGGCGATGGCGTACAAAGACCGCAAAGTCCGAGAAGTGGGCGGCGAAGCCTCTGACGAAGAGGTGCTTCACCGGATCGGAGTTCGCTATTTTCACGATCGGGCGCAGTTTCTCGATCCGCACACTCTTCAAATCGGCGCGCACGAAATCCACGCGGACCGAATCATCATCGCAACCGGCACCGTTCCCAGCGTTCCACCCGTTCCGGGCCTTGTGGAGACGGGATTCATCACAAACCGCGAAGCGGTGGACCTGACTGAGCTGCCAAAATCGTTAATCGTTCTCGGAGGCGGGCCGATCGGGCTGGAGTTCGCCCAGGTCTTCCGCCGGTTTGGGTCAGAAGTGACCGTGGTCGAGATAGCGCCCCAAATCCTGCCGAATGAGGATCGCGAGATCGCGGACCTCGCCGCGGAATACCTCAGCGCCGAAGGAATCCGAATCCTCACGGGTTCACGTGCGGCCTGTGTGGAGGCATTGGACGGGCGAAAACAGGTGTATGTCGAAAGTGGAGAAGACTCCGAAATGTTGATTGGTGACGAAATCCTCGTCGCAACCGGCCGGGACGCGGCAATTGGCGATCTGAACTTAGAAGCCGCCTGCGTGGACTATTCGCGGAAAGCGATCCACACGAATCAATTCCTTCAAACAAGTCAGCCGCACATTTGGGTTGCGGGAGACGTGGCGGGCGGTTACCTCTTCACGCACGTGGCAAGTTTCGAAGGCCGCCTGGCCGCCGAGAACGCACTTTCGGGCGACCCGACGCCCTACAATCCGCGTGTTGTTCCAAGGGCTACGTTCGTCGACCCGGAGATTGCCAGCGTTGGGCTTACGGAAGCGGAAGCCCTCGGGGCCGGACTCCACGTCGCGATCCATACCTTCAAAATGGCGGATCTCGACCGGGCAATCCTTCATGGGGACGCACGGGGAATGGTCAAGCTAGTCGTGGACGCCAGGTCACTGGAAATCCTCGGCGGCCACCTGATCGGGCCGGAGTGCTCTGCCGTCATCGCGGAGATCATGCTCGCCATGCAGCATCACCTACCCGTCACGGCGATCTCGGCAACCATCCACGCCTATCCGACTTTTGCCGAAGCGGTTGAGGCGGCGGCGCTTTCGTCCCCGATCCACTGAACCTTCTCCAGCATTCGCGGAAAGGCCGCATCGAGCAAGACCTCCAAATTGAGCACGTCTTGGGCGTTGTAGTCCAGCAAAACACGCAGTGCATCGTCGTTCCCGCGACGATAATCGTACCAGAGCTGAACGGCGCCGGCGCCGGACATTCCGTCGATCTCGTCCGATCGCTTCAGGCCGAACCGCTTTTCCACCTGTTTCAAACCGCCGGAATATCCCAGACGCTTGAGCACAAAACAGAGGTCCACGTGAAGCTGCGGAAATTCCATATGGAAGGCCCGCCGTAAGAATGGAAGATCGAACCCGGTGCCAAAGAACGTCACCAGCATCGTGAACTGCTCCATGTATTCCGGAAACTCGTGCAGGTTGTCGCCTCGAACGAACTGCCTGAGCCGGTAGCCGTCGTATAAGCCGGCAACCGTGAGACTGCTTGCGTCCAGTCCGCCGTTGGTCTCGATGTCGAGATAACCGATCCGGCTGCCAAAGGATGGGTACGCGCGCCAGTGCTCGCGCTGCGGAATGGCCCGTGCGAACCAGCGGTAGTCCCGTTCGGACAGGCGAACGATCGACTCTTCCACCAAAGGAACGAGGCACTCCCGCTGAAGCCGTGACAGCCGCAAGGTCTCCTGCCGCGCGATTAATTCGCTCCAGTTACGCGCTCCGGCTTGCCAGAGCTTTCGTTCGGATTTGGCGCCGATGCCGGGACAGTGGATAAAAGTGGACTCGAGCATACAAGCAGCCATAAGGGAAAGCCGTTATGAACGGTACGGCATCAAAAACTAGCCATTATGAACATAATGAACATAATGCGAACAAGCGTTGGCGGCAAACGTCCTATGCAAGCATCGGTTCTCGAAAACGTTGTCTAAACCTGCCTTTTATTCACGTTCATTATGTTCATAACGGCAAATTCAGTTGTCCGGCTGGTCGAAACTCCAGGTCTTCAGGCTTTCCAGCAGATGCGTGGCCGTGAGGTCCAGATGAACAGGCGTCACTGAGATGTAACCTTCCAGCACGGCGTGAACGTCGGACCCAGGATCGGGAACGTCTTCGTGCAGGCTCCCGCACAGCCAATAGTAGGGTCGTCCGAACGGATCCATACGGCTGTCGATTCTGTCGACATACTGCCGGCGTCCCTGGTGTGTAATCGCAACGCCGCGGATTTCATCCTTTGGGACGGCCGGCACGTTGACATTCAGCAATGTCCAGCGCTCCAGGCCATACTCCAGAATCGACGAAGCCAACTTAGTCGCGAACCCGGCGGCCGCATTGAAATCGTATGGGCCGCGCTCTCCCGCAACTGAAATGGCGGCGGAAGGAATGCCAAGAATGGCGCCCTCCATCGCGGCTGAAACCGTGCCGCTGTAGGTTAGGTCCCAGCCCAGGTTCGGTCCGGCATTGATTCCGCTGAAAACGAGGTCGGCTTTGCCATCCAGAACCACATCCAATCCCAGGGTCACACAATCGCTGGGGGTTCCATTGGTCGCCCACCCGATTGAACCATCTAACAGGGAAACCTTCTCGAGGCGCAGCGGCTTGTGGAGAGTGATCGCGTGCCCCGACGCGCTTCGCGGGCGCTCCGGCGCAACGACCGTGACTTCGCCAAGCGAATCGAGGGCCTGTTTGAGCGCGAGGATGCCGGGGGCGTTGATCCCATCGTCGTTCGTCAGGAGTATTCGCATTTCAGACTCATTATACCGTGGCGTCTGGGTCGCGCAGAGAGGAATCATATCACCGGCGCATCGAACTTGAGCGCGAGAAAACTGCGCTTAATGACAAAGGTAATCAAATGATTTCTTCAGATCGGATTTTCACCGCCGAGCCCGACCGATTCGAGCGCGGCGGATTTGCGCTCTTCCACCACGTGCTCGACCCGGAGCTGATCGGCGAAGCCGGCGACCACGTCGACTGGCTGCAAACGAAGCACCCGGACTTGCGGCCCGAACACCTTGGCCACACATTGATGACCGAAGATGCGTTCTGGGTGCGGCTCATCAGCGATCCGAGACTTCTGGATATCGCCGAGAGGTTCATCGGCCCGAACATCGCGCTGTTCGCAAGCCACTACATCAGCAAGCCGCCCTTCGACGGCCAGCCGGTTCTGTGGCATCAGGACGGGAGTTACTGGCCGCTAGAACCAATGGAGGTGGTGACGCTGTGGCTGGCCGTGGACGATTCCACGCCTGAGAACGGCTGCATGAGGGTGATCCCAGGCACCCACCATATGGATCTCCAGGCGCTTCACAAAATGACGGATACGCCGAACGTGCTCTCCAGCCAGATCGACCCCGCGTTGGCGGATGAATCGCTGGCCGTCGATTGCGTCTTGGAAAAGGGCGGCGTATCGGTCCATCATCCGAACCTGATCCACGGCTCGAACGCCAATAACTCCCCGCGCCGCCGATGCGGTCTGACGATTCGCTACATTCCCACGACGACCCGAATCCGCCTTGAATGGGACCTAACGAACGAAGGCCGCTTCCCCAGCGCATTTCTGTTACGTGGCAAAGCCGTTCCGGGCGTCAACAACTACAACCCCTGGCCCCGGTACGTGGAAGGGAAGCATATGCCGTTTCGAGGCTGCGAGACATACCATGAGATCGAGCCGGAGTATAATTCATAGGGAATACAAAATCGATGGGCTGCACGAACTCCATGCGATCTCTCCTCAATAGCAATAAACCTTAGTTACACAGATGGAGTCGCAAAGCAGGAGTCGCAGCAAAGCAGGAGTCGCAGTTGACACCTCAGTCGCCTCTGTGTATACTAATCCATACATACGGCGGGATAGCTCAGTCGGTCAGAGCGAACGGCTCATAATCGTTAGGTCCTGGGTTCGAGTCCCAGTCCCGCTACTGGCCGGAATCAATGGCTTCGGGCGCCCGCTCGAAGCCTTGTTGTTACCCCCGCCGGCTTTCGGTGGATACGTCAATTCAACATGGCTTCCACCGTATCCAGGAGTAGGCACTAAATGTATCGCAAATCCATTTCCTTGCTGGCGCTCATTACGCTCTTGACGGCATCGGCCCTAAACGTACAAGCGGAAGAGCTCGTTTGGGCCACGGGTAAAGTGACCGCGGGCGGGCGGGATGTCCGTAATGCCGTCGTTGCCGCGTACGACCACAATGGCCACGTGATCGATTTTGCCAAAACCGACTCCGAAGGATACTATGCTCTTGCCGTACCGCGCTCAGCCATGGGGCTGGGCAAAAAG
>JBGPOG010000066.1:0-12046 GCA_041487935.1 Chthonomonadia bacterium
CCTGGATTCCCGCGGACGCCCTGTACCGGCTTGAGTTCGCATCCCACTCGCCGTCGTGCTCGGCCTGCCATGAGCCGGCCCCGATCCGGCGGCTGTCTGGCTGCCTGGATTTCCCGGCCCACGGAAACCGCCAGGGCGGATGCCAACGCGCTCGCGCGCCTGCCTTGCCCGCTCGGTGGCAGAGATATTCGGAGCCGTCTTATTAGCCCCGGTGCGCTGCCCAACGGCTGTCCTGGTTCCTGGATCTGTCGGACGCTGTGGTAAGGTCGCAGCAGCCGCTCTCCGGTTTGGACCGGTGGACGCAGTTGCATTTACACCCGGGCGCGACGGGCGCCCTGGAAGTCCGGTTGTCGCAGTCTTGCGGTTCGCCCCAAATGGCACAACAGCCGGCGAAACGTTCCGGTTAGCCGCCTTCGATGGCATGCCGAGATTGGCCCGCGCCCTCAAAGCCCGTTCGGTCGCTGTTGGCGTTCGATTTGGCGCGGCGCTAATTCGTGGGGCCGGATTTGCGCTGACTGTGCCAGGCTGATGCAGTGCCTGTGCTCCTGGCTGGCCCGGTCTAATCTGGCGGCCTGGTAAAGCGGTCGCCGGCCCCGTTGTTCTCGGCGCGTTTGTTATCGTGGGTCCGCCCGTTCTCGTCCAGATACGCGGAGAGCGGTTAACCGGCAGCGTCCGCGCGAGCGGCAGGCTTGTCCTTGCAATTTGCGGTTTCAGCGGCGCCCGATATACGGGGCGGTTTAGAACCGTCTGCGGGATCGGAACATTCGATCTGAGCGTCCGCGTTGGAGTCATTGCAAGCGCAGTCGGCCTAACCGTTGGCGGGCCGGCAACAGCGAACTGCCCCCTCGCCGGGGCGGCCACCAGCCGGCCGCTTCTAAACGCGGCCACTGATTGCTGTTGTGATGCCAGCCGGAAGCTGCCCCGACCCGCGAATGTTTGACGATCGGCAAGGATCGTGCCGCCGGCTCTCGCGTTGAATGGGACAAAACCCGGGTTCGTGATGAATGTGTTGCGGTTGATCGTCACGTTCCGCACGATCGTGGTATTGTTGACGATCGTTGGACCGCCGGAATACCAACGGTTACAGTAGCTGACCGGCCAGGGGTCTGCGATGAACCTTGACCCATAAGGATAGTAAACGGCTGCGCGGCCCATCGAAAAGAACACCGACCAGTCCCCGCCGCCGAATCCGATCGAGAAAGTCGACGGATAGACCACTTCCGCTGGCGCGATCGGGCACCATCCGACTGAACCGCCGTAGTCCGTGAACGCAACACGCGCAGGCGACCAGTATTGGAAGCGCGGGCCCGGACACCAACCCCAGCCGAACGACAGATGCACCCACGAACCATAGTGATACGGCGCCCAGCCCCACGGCTCGTCGGCGACCCAGGTCCACCCGTACGGATCGACCCACACCCAATGTCCGTACCGATAAGGGCGCCAATCGGAATAGGTAGTGCGCGGGCACCAGACCTCGCCGTACCGCGGCACGCTTCTCCAGGTTCCATAATCATCAAGGTCGTCACCAACGAGGGCTAGGTTCGACGGCAAGGCACGGTGGGCGTGGCGTGTTTTGTAACCGTCGATCTTACGATTCCTATCCGACACCCAAGAGTCGAATGCGTCGGGTTGTGGGAGCGGGCGGATTTCGTACGGCGAGTTCGGATCGCGAAGATCCAAATAATCGCCTGCGCGAAGCGTCGCTTTGCCCGGAGTTCCTTCGACGGAAGCCTTTCCCTGGAAGATCTCGATTTTGGTGTGATCCTCGGCGCTGCAGCGAATCCGGGCCGGGCCGGTCGCCTCCACAGAACACGTCGAGCTATTTATTTGGTAGACGGAGTGAGGGTTAGAGAGCTTCATCGAGGCAGGGCCGTCACTCAGGGTGATCTCAGTAAATTCACCGTCAGCGTCACTGTAAAGCGTCTGGAGCGTAATGAGCGCGTTACTTCCAAGCCATAGGCGGCTTCCGTCGTCGAATTGAATTTCGGCGCGGCAGCCCTCCGGCGCCCACACTTGGGCTCCCTGGCGGATGGGCAAGTTCACCGTAGCGGCGGACCACTTGTCATTCGGATCCCGGCGCCAATTGACGTCGCCGGTAATATACGAGAACCGTGCAAGCCGAACCGGTCCGGCGTCCGGACCACTGTTCCGGGATTGGCCAAGAGACGTTGCCTCTCCCACGAGTATTCCGAGACTCACGATCGCTAGGGCCATTAAGAGAACGTAAAGCGGTTTCCTCCCAGTGTTGCAGCTCGATTGATTCCTTGTCATTTTCGTTCCTCCGTATGTTCGCGCCCGTCGCAGGGCCGGCCCCAAGAGAAACGGATGGTACGATCGACTAAAGGCTTGCCGGTCAAGGTTATCGATAGATGCCGACATTCATCGACATTTATTGGACGGGTTCAGTCTGGCGAATGTCCCCTTACAAACTCATTGTAATGTTCAGGTCTTACAAAAAGACAATTGCAAATCGACAACCGTTCCGAATCACACGGCTCGCAGTCAGATTCGTGACCGAGAATCGGTCATTTCGGCGTCGCTCCAGTGCCGAAAACACAAATCTCCAGTTGACAGCCAAACATGGCAATGATATGATAGGCGGTAAGGTTTATCCCCCAGGATGGATGCTAAGCCGCAAGAAATGCCTCGCCGTTGATGCATTTAAGCCAGTTCAATTCCAACGCGATCGCCGTGACCGGCTTATCGAGGCAATTCATCGTTGTCTATTAGCCTGCCTGCCTGCCTGCCAAATCGACTCCTCTCTTTGGAAGGGCCATGAAATTGTCTTTCTATTACTCGCGCAAGATTACTAGCCCCGCTGTTCGAGCTGGATTCGGAGTGGTGTACGCTCTTTTCGGCATCGCCATGATAGGCGCGCCCTCGCCCTCGCGCGCCGCATTGAGCGTCTCTGAAGACAGCCCACATGCTTCCCTTCTGCGGCGCGTCTACTTCCAGATTCCCTACCCGTGGAGAACGCATGATACGCTGGTCGTCCGCGAACTGCCGGACCGCGAAATGGACCGCCGCGTCACGGAGGATTTCCGCAACCCATCTCCCGCCTGGGATGATGACGACTCTGCGGTCGACGGCTTCTATTCCGAGCGGTCCTCAAATGGATCGGGCCCATCGATTACGTTACGCCGCAGTCTGCCGGATGATGAAGCAGTCTATGTTTTCCTTCACGAATACGGCCATTCGGTCTGGTACAAGCAGTTGACACGGACCCAACGCGCGGATTACACCCGTTTATGGAAGCTGGCGAAACGGTATGGCCATCTGATCACCGAATATGCCGGCGATTCAGTGGAAGAAGGCTTTGCGGAGGTATTCGCCCATTATCTTCGGAAACCACGCTTGCTTCAGCGTATCGATCCGGATTCCTTGCGCTTCTTCGACGATATGCAGCAGAATGCATTTCGAGCCGCTACCCGAAGCCGCACAGCGCGCCGCGCGTCATCCTCTGATTGATAAGATTACTTCGGCCGAAACTACCCTCTCCGGCGGACGGAGAGGGTAGTTTCGGTGATTGCCCCGTTCGCGGTCATCGGCTTTCAAGGTCGTATGCGAACCGCTGGTCCATTCTTATTCCGATCTCAGTTCCCGGGCGCAGATGCACGTCTCCTGCGCCTTTTCGCTGAACCTCGTTAAACAGGTATCCCGCCCCGGCGCCGAGGATCGTGTTAACCGGAACATTCCCCTTTGTCAGCGTGCTTATCAACAGTCCTGCGCCCGCGCCTATTCCTGCCCACTTCCGATCGCCCGTCTGTATTGGCGGCTAAGTCGATGATTGCCGTTGCCGGCAACGGATCGTTCGGATTGTGGGGCAGCCTGGCCCGACGTGCATTGCTCGCGGTCAAATTGCAATGGGTAAAGACAACCAATTGATTGAGATGTTCCTGGACCGCGATGATATCGTGATCCCAATCTAGTTGATGAAATCTGCGGGAACAAATTGCCATTGCGCAGTGTCGTATTTCCACCCCTGCGGGTTAACTCAGCGAAGTCGACTCAAATCCCATTGAGTGCGTACAAGGGCCACTGAGAGGAAACGAACATGTGGACTCAACCCGAGAACGACCAGTTCACGAATGAACTATTCCTGACCGGCGAGTTGGTGCGATCCGGTATGTACAAGCAGATTGGCATCGAGCGAAGCATCCATCTGGATGAGGACGGTGTTTTACCTGCCAGCCAGGATGGGCGCATCGCGTGCTATATGAGGATCGAAAACTCTTGGAGCTTGTTGGATGGGGGCTGGACGCCCGCGCCCAGCACCCATCCAATCATCGACTAATCCCACGTCTGCATCTTGCGGTTCCAAAGGTCGAAGTAATCCCGCATCATCATGTCGTGATTGAAATTGAAGAACACCTGGTCCCCGTGCGGCGGCGCCACCATGTGCGCGAACCGTATGTGGAGCAGATCTACAAGGTCATCGCAACTGATGGGCGCTGACGTGTAGTAAACCTCCGGAGTTACCGCGACGGTGGTATCAGGAAAACGATTCGTCTCCGTTGTCGCTACTACGGTGGTTGTCGTGTCCGCTTTGTTCGCCGCCAGTCGCTGCCGTGTCTCTGCGTCCCACTGCGCAAGCAACGTGTCGATCCGATGAATCCTCTCAGAAACCTGGGTTGAATCTATCTCGTGCTTCTCCGGCTCTACCAGGTTACGCAGGCCGGCCGCCTTGCTTGCCCCAATCCTGTCGGTTACTTTCACCCAGATCTTGTCGCGGCGATCGCGGTATCGCTGCCAGCCCTGGTCGATTGCCGTCGCCGTCTCAACCTTGGGAGACCGGCTGTTCGCGAGAACCACCAGGTCGCCCTCCAGATTGGCGGTGTCGGCCCACATCGTCCGTTGGGCGTCTCGAAGCGCGACCATCAGCGGCAGAATCCTGGCGATGTCATCTCTTGAAAGGTCGATGCTTCGGAAGGTTTGCAGAGCGGTGACCCTCCCCAAGTACGGGGATGTGGGATAATCCCAATCATGCTGCACGGTGGTAGTCGTTACGGTGGTGGTTGTGGTTTTCTGCGCGGCGCTCGATGCCTGAAGGCCGAATGTGATCCCGAGGCACAGCGCGGCCGACAACGCTATCACGGCGGTTCGGGCGGTCGGGGAGTAGGCTAACGTCCTTCCATTCATGTCGAGTTCCCTTCCTTTCTTGGCAAACGGTTCGCAAGCTGCCGGCACATGGAGAAGTCTGGGCCACCGGCAAAAATGCGCAAACTAAGACACGAAGGGAATGGGCGATGTTCCAGGTTTGACTGACCTGCAATGTCTAAAATGGAAAACGGGCCCGTCAGGCGGATTACTTAGATGAAGGTGCTATTACTGGGGTGTTCAAGAGTTAATCGTAAGAAGGGTAAATAGGAGGCGATACTCCATGGGGACAATTCGCTGGCGTTATGCATCCGATTCAAGCGCAAGCCGCAGGCGTTTTCTGGCTCGAACGAGCCTTGTCTTGAGGACACACCGGGAAACACCCGCAATTGCCTGGATATCTTCGTAACTGCGGTCTTCGAGGTAGTAGAGCACTAGAATAAGGCGGTCTCCATCGGATAGTTTCGCAAGGGCCATTCGAATTGCGCGCGCTTCTTCTTGCCGGCTGACCGTTCGAAGAACCTCTTCCTCCGCGCTGGCGGCGCGCAGATGGCTGCCGTCGACCGCTGTAATCGGAACTTCCACGGGCCGTACTCTTCGCCGGTCGTAGGCATCTCTTGCCACGTTATTCGCAATGCGATAGAGGTACGTCGCCACCTTGGCACGGAACTCGAACCGCGCCGCGCTCTTCCAAACGCGGACGAAAACGTCCAGCACGCCTTCTTCAGCATCGCCTTCCGAACCCATCAACCGGTATAGAAACCTGAATATCTGACCCTGATATCGCCGAGCCAGCTCCTCGAGCGCTGCGCTATCCTGAACGGCGCAACGGCGCATCAGCACATCGTCCGTAGCCGTTCCAACAGGCCCCAGAGCGACATGCCCGGTCGAGCGGATTGCCTGTTCGCAATTTGCCGATCTAAGTGCAACCTGAATTGACATTCCACGTCCTGATTTTATGTCGACGACGGCTTTGCGTAGTGAGCGACTGGAGGTATTGCCGTTCATCGTCAAAAATAGGTTACAACGCCAAGATGAAATAGAGATGAAAACCGGGTATTCGGCACGGCTTTTTTTCTCAACGCGCAGATTTCTCATGCGGGTTTCATGTTTTGAGAATAAAATGGCGATAGAAGTTGAGACGCCGAAAAGTTATGTGTGGAGGCTTGGTTGAGAATACTCATAGTCGAAGATGAGATTGCAATCGCCAAAGCTATACGAAGGGGCCTGGAGCGCGAGCACTTTCAGGTCGAAATCGCTGAAGACGGATCCGCCGGTCTGAAAATGGCGCTGGAAAACAGTTATGCGCTGGTGATTCTGGATCTGATGCTTCCTGGACTGAACGGCATTCAGGTTTGTGAGGCGATCCGCGAGCATCGAGTTTCCGTACCGATCCTTATGCTCACGGCCCGCGGGACGGTTCCCGATCGGATACTGGGGCTCCAGACAGGCGCCGACGATTATCTTCCCAAGCCGTTCGATTTCTTCGAGCTGCTGGCGCGAATCCAGGCTCTTCTCAGGCGGGATCGCGTCCATAAAGCCCGCATCATTAAGGTTGAGGATCTGGAAATCGATACGGTCGCCCGGCGTGTTGTAAGGAGCGGGCAGGAAATTGCCCTCAGTCAGAGAGAATACATGTTATTGGAGGCGCTTGCAGCGCGCGAAGGACAGATCCTGAGCCGTGAGACAATCCAGGAGCGGGTCTGGATGGACGAAGAGAGCTATTCGAATGTGGTGGACGTTTACATTGGGCTGCTTAGAAAGAAGATCGACGCTAATCATGAAGTAAAACTGATCCAGACGGTCCGAGGGCTTGGCTATACCATCAGACGGCCGGATCCGGAGGACTCGACTCTCACATGAATCTGATCCGACGGTTAACGTGTAACGGCTCCATTCGCACGCGACTTCTGCTTTGGAACGTCTGCGCGGTGACGCTTATTCTCGCGGTTATGGGTGGGATCATCAAGTACACCGTGGAGGCGCTCTTATACGCCTCGGTCGACCGTGATCTCGAGAGAATGACCCGCCCATTCACGGGCAGGGGCGGTCCCAATTACGGCATCCGCGCCATGTTCGCAAACGCGCGGCAGCCCGGCGGCTCCGCGTCGACTCAACAAAACAACGGTCCGCCGCCGCGAGGCCGGAACGAATTCGAAGCGACAACTCGCGACCGGACAGCGAACTGGGGTCGCTTTATCTCTCTCGATGGCAAAGTCCTGTTTCCGTTCGAGCAGCATATTCCATGGGATATTTCCGCTTTCCATCAAGCTGCTGCCGGACAGCCGAACTTCGCTACGATCGCGGCGAAGGGTGAACGATGGCGGATCCGCTCCGTGCCGATACGAATCGACAGACAAATTGCCGGTGTGTTCCAGGCGCCTTACCGGCTTACGGATACGGACAGGGGCATCGCGACGATGAATACGACGATGCTTTCCCTCATCCCGGTCGCCGTGATTCTTGCGGGCTTAGGCGCCGCCGCAGTCACCAGCAGGGCCCTTCGGCCAGTCGGCCAGATCGCACATACGGCCGGACAGATCGGAGCGCACGATCTGTCGCAGCGACTTGCGATTACGGGCAACGACGAGTTTTCCCGGCTCGCGGCGACATTTAACGGAATGCTCGGGCGACTGGAGAGCGCATTTGGCGAGCAGAGGTCACTGGTGTGCCGGCTCAAAGCCCTCCTGGAACAGCAGCGAAGATTTACAGCCGACGCTTCACACGAGCTGCGCACCCCTCTCACGGTGATCAAGGCAAACACGAGCCAGCTCATTCATATGAAACCGTCAGAAATTGAATATTGCGAAGCCATTCATGATATCGACCAGGCGGCCGAAACGATGAACCGGCTGGTGCAGGATCTAATGCTGCTGGCGCGCTGCGACGCAGGCCAGTTGGGGCGTCAGGTGGCCGAGCTGCCGATCCTGGAGATTCTCGAGCGCGCTCGCCGCCAGATGAGCAACGGAAACGGAGCTCGGATAAACGTCGACGTTTCTGATCCTGAACTGACCGTCGCAGCCGATGAAGGAGAAATCGTCCGTGTTTTCTCCAACCTGCTCGACAATGCCGCGCGCCATACGCCGGCAGACGGCAGCATCACAATGAGTGCGCGGCAAACCGGAGCAGAAGTCGAGATCGACGTGGCGGATACGGGATCCGGAATCTCACCCGAGCACATTCCGCACCTCGGGGAACGATTCTATCGGGTGGATGAGGCGCGCGCCAGATGTCACGGCGGATCGGGTCTCGGGCTATCTATCTGCAAGGAGATCGTTCAGTCGCACCGAGGCTCCATTTCGTTTTCCAGCGCCCTGGGACGCGGTACCACAGTCCGCATCGTATTGCCACGACAGACAACGTCCGGCGAATCCACATTGGAGTGATTGCGGTCGGGCGCCGAGCGCCGATTCGCGCGTTTAGACGATTGGCTTCACGTCACGCTGGTCACAACAAGGAATCCGCACCTCGCCTCTGCAATAAAGTCCACGCAAACTCTTCCTCACAGGCTGCTTATTCGAAATCATGCCGCTTATCCCTAGAGAACATGTCGAGCTAATTGGAGATCCCGTCAATTGGCGCGACAATCCGTTCTTTTTTCGTGAAATGTGCCGCGACGCCAAACGCGGCCAACCGGCAAAATCGTTCGCGTGGGCGCTGTGCTCGATCGCCGGCTTTGCAGGCCTTGCTGCATGGGGTCTTTACGCTATCCGGTTGGCCGGTTATCGCATTCCCTGGTTTCTCGGCGGGTCTTACGGCACGGCGCTCGCAGTGGTCGTTTGCGGAGTCCATGTCTGGTTCATTATCGGCGCGGCCCAGAAGAACTCCGTCCAGTTATTTAATCTGGAAGCAAACCGCAACACTCTTCCAGGACTGCTGGGCCTCCCGACGCCGGCTTTCCAGCTTCTCGTCCAGGTGTGCGCCTATCCCTGGTTCTCGGCGGCCCGAATGGCATTCGCCGGCCTTCCGTTCTACGTATTCTGCCTTGCATTTGGCGGGATCTCGATTGCGGATCTACTGCTCCTCTATATTGTCTATGGTCTAATCGCGTCCTTGGTCCCAGTCTGTTCGAGGCCGATGCTGGCCGACCAGGTTGCCTTTACCCCCGGAACTCAGCCCGCGGCAGGGGTACTCGCGGCCGGCGCCCAGCCGTCCGCGGCCGCCGCGAATCCGGCGCAGACCCAAACGTCCGGAAACTGGTCGGCCATTGCAATGTTTCCCCTTATGATGTTTCTATTCACCTTCTTCTCGATGGGAGGCAGGGCGGGCTCAGGCGCATTCTTCAGTTTGCGTGAATATGCACCGGAATCGATTACCAACTTGCTCCCCCTGTCGGCGTTTTCGTGGCCGCTTGTTTTCGCACGAGCGCTCATCACTCCCTTCGATCTTTATGGGCTGCCAATCCCGCCAATTGCATTCATCGTGCTCCTGGTGGTGATGGAACGTTATGTCCAAATCGTTCGAGGCAGCGAGTTTCTGCGCGTGGCGACCTACCGCGACCTCTACGCCAGACCGAGCTACATTCCGCGCAAACGGCTCGAAGGCTGGATGAAAATCGGGCGGGCCTTTATTACGATCGGATACGGTTGGAAATGGGGAGTAGTGAACGGCGGGCTCGCCTTCGTCCTAAACACCCATGCCCGGGTCAATAACGGGCAGATGGGCCTGCTCTTCCTGCTAATGTTCTCGGCGGGCTGGCGCACGTGCGTGCGCGCCGGAGAGCTGGGGAGCTGGTCCCGTGTCGATTTTGCAGAAAAGGACGAGCCCTATCGACTGCGGTTGAACGGCTCATCGGCCCGGGCATACGTCGTCGGTCCATTCCTGTTCTCATCGTGCTGTTACCTCGCCGGATGCGCGCTCGCCCGCGTATCGCCTTTTTCCGGCGCTGCGACTTCGCTTTCGCTCAAAATGCTCTCAATCTCGGTGGCCGGCGCGCTGTTCGTTCACCTGGCGCGCCGCACATTTCCGCGGATGCCGGCGACCGTCATCTTGTTGCTTCCGATCCTTGCGCTTTTCGGTTCGCCGGAGACGGCTCCAGCCGCTTCCATTAGCCCGGCATTCGGAATGCTCTCACAGAGCGACTCAATCCAGTATCTTTCGAGCTCCTCCAGCCTGTTTGGCGTCGCCAGCCTGGCTGCTGCCTTGAAGCATCTGCCGCCATGGTATATGTCACCTCTGATTTCGTTTGCAGGGTGTGTGATCCTGTCGACCCTATATCCCCTGCTTCAGCGACGAACGCGTGTCTTACGAGACGTGCGTGACGGGATGATTGCGGTGGATCCTACGATCGCCGGGCGCGAGATCTATCTGGATCCTCTTCTGGAGCGTCGCGCCCGCCAGGGAAAGGAAGACACCCCGCTGGCAACCCGCTTGATCGAATTCATTCAAGGAATCTCGGATAATGCCATTCTAACGAAGGAGCTTCGGGTGCGGCTGAGGGGCCGGCTTGGTCGGCGCGAGCTGGCTGCTTTCGCGTTGTTCCTGCCAATCGCAACCGGAGTGCTCATGGCCGCGCCATCGTTCACGAGCGGGGTTGGATTTGGGTTGGGTTCGATGTTCTTCGGGCGAATCAGCGATCCATCGGGCATCTCCGCGGCCGGCATCTTGACGATCTGCTACATGGTGCTCGGTTGGACGGCCCTGGGGTGCGGCCTGAATCTGCTGCCACAGAGCTTCGCTCCCGAGCGGGAAAAGTCGACTCTGAGCTTCTTGCTGACCTCTCCGCTGAGCTCGATCGGCATCGTTTTCGGTAAGATCGCCGGCATTCTCATTCCGCTTGGCCTGGTATCGATGGCGCTCGCCATGTGGTCGCTGTTCCTTACCGTCCTGTTTGCTCCCGTGCTCGGTGACGGCAATCCGTTTCTCGTCTGGTTCAAGGTGATCGCAACCGCCCTGGCAACCACCGCCGCCACCGGAGCGATCTCTATCGGACTCGCCGCCCTTTTTCCTCGGACCGTCAACCAGGCCGGATGCGGGTTTCTGCTGTTTATGGTCTTGTTCCAGGCGCCCGTGCAATTTATGATCCACTTCAACGGCCCAGCCGCAGGCATAAGTCCGATCGCGTGGGACGGCAACGCAATCTGGCTGCTGTATCTTGGCATCTGCGCGCTTACCGGGCTGCTCGGCACTACGGTCGCGATCTGGGCCGTAGGAAGAATGAGGAGGCGCGACATCTCCTTCGATGCAGCTAGGCGCGAGGGCTGAAGGAATGGCGGAGAGTATCCCGATGTTGACCGGTCAGGAGCAGTACTATCTGGAGCGAGCCGGATATTTCATTCGTCGCGGAATGATTTTGGACGGATTGCTACGTTCGCTGCAAGGGGAGCTGGAACCATCTCTGAGCGCGGGCGCGCGGATTCGAGATTCGATCGTCCTTCCGCAGGTCATGGAATTACTGTCAGACTTACATCCGGTCATGCAAGACGCGCTCGGGCAGCGCTTGTCTTTTCTCGGATTCGAAGTAGTTACATCAGCTAACCCAATGTGGCGACGCCCGCGATTTCTGGAGAATCAGTCGGACATCAAGCTGCCTGCCGAAGCCCTTGCCCGGCGCCAGCGTAATCTGTTTGCCAATGTGGCCATACTCCCCGATGAATGCGCATGGGTGATTCCTGGATCCCACGTCGAAACGCTGCGCGAGGATTCGCTGCGGTCCATCGGTGATGACCGAACGGCGGGTCTACCGGATGCTGTCTGCATTCGTCTTTCGCCGGGAGATGTCTGGTTTTTCAACGGCTGTTTAGCCGTGCGGTCCGTGAACGAAACGGATGTGCCGCTATTGACCGTTCAGTTTTCAGTAATAGCGGAAGACGACCGCAATGGCAGCGCTCCGACTCGCGAACCGGAGTGGGTCAGGCGTGCGATCGAGTCGGCTCCGGCGACGCTGAAGCCGGTTTTCGAACGAAATCTGAGGTCGATGCACCGACGCGTCGCCGAATCGGACGAG
>JBGPOG010000067.1:0-12011 GCA_041487935.1 Chthonomonadia bacterium
AACTGAGCACAGCTTTCGCGGCGAATCCACGTTCGGGTTCTCTACTTCTCCCGCCCGCCGATTGCGCGGTCGATGTCCAGCACGTCCGGCAGGCGGCGGACGGCCTGGAAAAGGCGGTTAAGGTGGTCTACGTCTTTCACTTCCAGGCTGATGCCCAGGGTGGCGGTGCGGTCGCGGTGGGATTGGGTTTTTACGGCGGTGATGTTGGTTTTCATCTCTCCGAAGATGTTGCCGATATCGGCCAGGAGCCCCGTGCGGTCGAGGGTTTCTATGAGGAGATTCACGCTGTACACCTGGCTGTCGCCGCCGCTGTAATCGACGGTGGTGAGGCGCTCAGGCTCGGTTTGCTGGTAGTGCTTCACGTTGGGGCACTCGCGGCGGTGGAGCGCCATACCGCGACCGCGCGTCACATAGCCCACCACTTCGTCGCCGGGAATCGGCAGGCAGCATCGCGAGCGGCGAAACATGACATTGTCCACGTTGCCTGCAGAGACTTTGAGCTTGCTTTCGTCTGCGCGGCCCCGGCCGACGACAAGCCCCTTCGGCTGCAATGGCTCTATCGGAACGAGCTTGTGGATCACCGCCGCCGCAGCGATCGTGCCGTAGCCGACCGCTGCCAGCAGCTCTTCGTCCGACGGCACATTGAACAGCGGCGCCAGCGTCTTGAGCGTCTCGTCCTTGAGGAATACGTGCGGATCGAGTCCTAGCCTCTCGGCCTCCGTCGCCAGCTTTTCACGGCCCTGCTGGACGTTTTCGGAGTGGAGAAGTTTCTTGAAGTAGGCCTTGATCTTGCTTCGCGCGTGAGATGACTTTGCGAGCGCAAGCCAGTCGCGGCTGGGGACGCTGTTCGAACGGGTGATGATCTCGACGTAGTCGCCGTTCTTGAACTGGTAACTGAGCGTCACCATTTTCCCGTTCACCTTGGCTCCGACCGTGTGGTTGCCGACGTCCGAGTGAATCCGGTAGGCGAAATCGATGGGCGTCGCGCCGGCCGGGAGATCGATCACGTCGCCCTTCGGGCTGAAGACGAAGACTTGATCTGTAAACAGGTCTTCCGTGACAGATCGCAGGAACTCGCCCGAGTCGCGCGAATCGGCCTGCCAATCGAATATCTGCTGCCGGAGCCAGGTTAGCTTGCGCTCGAACTGGTCGCTGGCCTTGCCGCCCTCGCCCTTCTCCTTATAAGCCCAGTGTGCGGCGACGCCGAATTCCGCCGTCCGGTGCATCTCCCAGGTGCGGATTTGGATCTCCAGCGGTTTGCCTCGTGGACCAACGACCTTGGTGTGGAGCGATTGGTAGAGGTTGCTCTTGCTCCGGGCGATGTAGTCGCTGTAGAGACCATGAATCGGCATCCAGAGTCCGTGTACTACGCCCAGCGCGTGATAGCACTCTTGCCTTGTGTGGACGATCACCCGGAGAGCGACCAGGTCGTAGATCTCCTTGAAATCGAGCTCCTGCTTGAGCATCTTCTGGTAGATGCTGTAGAGGTGTTTCGGCCGGCCGTAGATCGTCGCTTCGGCGATGCCGTCAGCCTTCAACCGCTCCCGAACGATGTCGATCGCCTCGTCAACCTCGCTCTGGCGTTGATCGCGGGTCTGCTCGACGTGCGCCGCGAGCTCCTCGTACTTCTCGGGCTCGTCGTACTTGAAAGCCAGGTCTTCCAGCTCCCACTTCATCTGCCAGATGCCCAGCCGGTGCGCAAGGGGCGAATAGATGTGGAGCGTCTCCTCGGCAATTCGCTTACGCTTGTCGGCGGGCATGGCCCCGAGGGTGCGCATGTTGTGGAGACGATCGGCCAACTTTATGACCATTACCCGAAGGTCCTTGGCCATTGCGAGGAAAACCTTCCGCAGGTTGGCCGCGCGCTTATTCAGGTCTTGTTGGCGCTTGGCGCGTTCGGCTTCCAGAGGAGAACGCTCGCCGATTTCCGGAACTTCCTTGCGAGGGAGACTATGAGCTTCGGCTTCGGCCCGAAAAAGATCGGAGGTCACGAGAGCCAGCTTGGTGACGCCGTCGACAAGTCCCGCGACTTCCGGGCCGAACCGCTGGACCATGTCCTCCGCAGTGACCGACGTGTCTTCGACGACGTCGTGCAGCAGGGCAGCAGCCAGCGTGGGGACGTCCATCTCGAGCTCGGCCAGGATCTCCGCGACCGCGACCGGATGCGTGATGTACTCCTCGCCGGACCTGCGAACCTGCCCGGCGTGCTTCTCGCACGCGAACGCATACGCCCGCCTGAGGAGGTCCAGGTCGGCGTTTGGCACGGATTCTCGGACCTTCGCCAGCAATCGCTCGAAGGCCTCATCCGCCGCACTATCAGGTTTTAACGTCAGCGTCTGGCTCATGTTTTCGGTACAAATCTGGATGTATTCCTAATATTGTACCGCCGGTAAGCCGGCAATCGGTTCTCACAGCCAAACGGACAAGCGGTTCACGTCGCCGGTGCCGGATACGGGCGGCAAATTCACGCCCCGGTTTAGCGATCTGCCCACATACGGCGGTTAATGCTCGGTGCACCCACAAATGACCGGGAAGATTCTCGTTTGAACGTGAATGAAATGGAATGGGGAGCGCAAAGTCGCGCTACCCATTCCATAAACAGTATTCCGAACTGCGCGGGCCTGGGTAAGTTTGCCCCAGACCCTGGCAAGGCCTTTCGCGCTCCCCAAGTCGACGGAAAAGCAGTATTACTTCAGCGATATGAGCGCCGTGCGGTTTTGATCTCCGTCTCCCAAGTCCACCTTCAGCTCGTACGTACCCGTGGTCAGGCCGTTTGTCCCCAGGTTGAAGATGTATTGGCCGCCCGCAGCGTCGTAGCGGAACTGGTTTCCGCTGTCGGCGGCGGAGGTCGACGAGGCTTCCAGATAGGTGCCGATGACATTGTTGCTGACCTTCGCGATATATAGTCGTGCGACGACGTTGGAAATCCCCGCGCTTGCGCCGGTAAACTGAAACTTTACAGGTACAGTCCGGCCGAGCTTGAAGATGGAGCTGCCGTCCGTGTTGATCGGCTGGAGGTAGTTGGACCATGAGTAGGTAAAGATGGAGTACTTAAAGATCGTCCCCTGGCCGTTTGCGCCCCCATATGACGTCGTGCCGTAGAGGTTTCCGTCCGAAGCGATCATGGTCGCAAGCGGGTAGGCGCCGTCGCTGTTGGTGTTCGAGGAGTTCGGTGTCGTTGAAGGAGGGCTAAGCGGGCTGAACGAATAGAGCGTTGTTAACCCGCTGCCGTCCCGCGCAACACGGTACAGGGTGCCGTTCGTGCCGCCAGTCAGGCTCGATCCGTAGAGGTTCCCGTCCTGCCCCTCGACGACGGTCGAATGAGGCACTTGCTGTCCGCCGAGGAAAAAGAATAGGTCCGGCCGATAATCAAAGCCAGCGAGCACGGAAAAACCTGTGCCATCCGTCCCGAGCTTGAAGAGCGTGCCGCCGAGATCCGGATTGCCATTTATCGTGGTGCCATACATCAGGCCGTCAGAACCCTGCATTAGCCCGGCGAACGGTAGATTCGCCTCGTTGCCGAAATCGTACAGCGTTTGGAACGCAGCCCCGTCGCGGCCAATTCGGGAGACGGCACCGGCGCCGTTGACTCCGCCACCAGCAGTGGTGCCGTAGAGGAGTCCATCATTCCCCAGGATCAACGCGCCGAACGGCTGCGCGCCGTCGCCGCCCGTAAACGCGTGCAATACCTGGAAGGTACTTCCATCTGTTGCCAGTTTATAGACGACGCCGCCTCCAAAGGGTGGATTGAAGATCGTCCCACCCTGAGGAGCCACCCCATAGACGTAACCGTCGCCGCCAACGACGGGGGCGCTAATCGGGTTATTCCCATCGGGGCCAAAGCTGTTGTTAACAAGGGGGAAGAAGTAGAGATCGACAATGCTAGCGCCGTCCGGCCGGGCCTTGTATACCGAGCCGTTGAACCCGGCCCCGCCGCCGAACAGGGTCGTGCCATACAGGGCGCCGTCCGATCCTTGGCTCAGCCCGGAATACGATCTCTGGTGCAGGGAGTAGAGCGTCGTAAACCCGCTCCCGTCAGGGGCCATTTTGTAGATCGTTCCAGCCCCATAGGCTCCGCCGTCGCTCGTAGTGCCATACAGGAAACCGTCCTGTCCCTGGATCAGTTGGCCGACCGGAGTGGATCCATCTAGCCCCGTGAACGTGTGAAGTGTGGTGAACGTTTGGCCGAATGCTGGCGCACACAGAATCAGCAGGACAGCCGCAAACTGGCTACTCACTAGTGAAAGGTTGTGAGTGCGTCTGCGGCTTGGTTTGATAGCGTGTGGCGCACAGCGCTGCCACGTTTTGAGATGAAGCGACATGTTATTCTCCCTTCAGGTGCGGATTGAGTGGTTAGGGCGGTCTTGGCCGTCCCTTCCAACGAGAATAACAAAGCTGCGTGACTCCAGCGTGATTCTTGAGGGGGTCTAGCGTGATTCGATGTGGGATTTTAAGAGATCACCGCCATATAATTGGTCTATGTTACGAATTTGTGCGGGGCCGGAGAGGAACCGGCCAGCACCGACGCACAGTGCCGGGTTTCATTTATTAAGGGATGTTTAAGGGTGGTACTTAACAGTCACGATTCCGGCTGCCTTGCCGGTCCGTGCCTGGCCGGTAACAATAATGTTATCGTCTCGATCGATCACCATACAGTTAGCATCAGGTTTATCGAGGGCAATGCCGCGATGGCGGAAAAGCTTGCGCACAGTGCCTTCTCCAGTGTCACATAACAACGCCGTATACTCGAACGAACTGGCATTAGCCGTATTGGGATTAAGAGGATCAAGAAAATCGACCATGCCGCCGACGTACAAACTGCCTGTGCTGTCGAAAGCGAGCGCTCTCCCAAAGCAGTCGAATTTCGCGCCCGAGCCGGAATAGATCTTGGTCCAGTTCTTCTGGCCCTGGCTATTAAGCCGGACTATCCCGATCGATGCGGGAACGCTGGTGCCAACCATCCCCGTGATAAAAATATTGTTATGGCCATCAACAATGAGGTTAGTGGGCCGGTTGATCCCATAGGCCCACATCCGGGTGTGCTGCCAAATGACGTTGCCCTTCGGGCTGTACTTTACGATCAAATAGTCGTCATGCGGTGCGGCACCAGGGCCGTTACGAGAGTACCAGCCGGCGACGATCGGATTATCCTGCCGATCTAACGCGATGCAGGAGGGCTTCGCGCCGCGTCCATCGCCGGCATTGTGCTGTTCCCACAACAGACTGCCGGCGGGGTCATATTTAAGGGCCACGACTTCGCGTTGTGGGGATAGCTCGGAGGGGCTGCCAGCGCCTAACCCGGCGGCGGCGACGTAGACCATGCCGGCGCTGTCAACAGCGATGGCGATCCCACCGGTCACATCTCCCGTCCACGTGGGATAAGACTTCACCCAGAGCTCACTACCGTCCGGTCCATACTTGATCAGCACACAGTCCATCCCCGTTCCGCCCGTAACCGGATCACCACCCCAGGACCTGCCTGCAACATAAGCGTTGCCGGCCCCATCCAACGCGACTTTCCATCCGCTGTCTCTGCCATCAGCCGATCCTGCGTATCTGCGCACTCCGGGGCCGAAACCTACGTCCGGCCAGGTGCGAGAGGGTTTGCCGTCCGCGTTGTACTTAATGGTCGCAATGTCCAGTCCACTCAGGCGATCCGTTCCATGTCCCTTGTGGCCATCGGATTCGCCGGTTATGTACACGTTGCCGGCTTCATCGACTGCGATCGATTTGGCGCGGTCGCAATCGTCCCCCGGTCCGTTGTAACGTTTTTCCCAGAGTTTCTTGCCGTCCGGGCCGTATTTCAGGGTTATGTAATCCGTGTCATTCTTCGTGTTAGTATCGACGAGTCCGGTGACGTAGATATTGCCCGCACGATCGGTTGCCATCGAGGTCGGCTCGGCGCTCCTATCGTCTGGATTTAAGTGGTACCGCGCCACCCAAAGTACGTCATTTGATGCGCCGTCTGAGCCTCCGATAAAGTGTTGCGGCTTCGGCGGAACGTCAACGGACTGAGGCAAGAACTCGGGTTTATCTTCACCAGTTTTTTTGGGCGGGGTACTCGGTACAGTAGCTAACACACGCGTGACACTTAAACTCCCGGGACGGGAGGAATCAGATTTTGCGACACGGATTTTGGACGGATCGCTTTCACTCAGCCTGGAGGCGAGCGGGAATATTGTGGTCTGTATACGGTGATATTTGGGCGCCCTCGCTCCAAGCCGGACACTGGGCTTCGCCGCCCACACAAACAAGCCGAGCAACAGACAGGCGCAAGTACCGAGCAAATATGCATACGGCCTGAAACGGGAAAATGATCCGGTAGAATGGCGCTCTAAATACTCTGGTTTGGTGAGGACGTTGTTCTCCCCTGCGGAACGCTCATTCTGTCGGGCGGGCACAAATGGAGCAATGCCGTTTCGACACTCGCCGGATCGCATTTTGGCGAGCTGGTACATCCGCTCCGACAACTCGCGCATCGAATCCGGCGGCGGCTCGCCGAATTCCTCGCGGAATCGAGTCTCCCATTCTTGATATTGCCGGAGAACGGCAGACGGCATACCGCCGGCTGCATAAAGCCTCATGAAGGCAGAGCAGGTAGCCTCGGATACAGGATCGAGCTCTGCGGCGCAGCGGGCAAATTGGAGCGCCTTTTCAGTATCTCCGAGAGATTCCAGATCGTGGATCAGCGCATGAAGCGCGCTCACTTGTCTCTCGGCCAGGCGCTGCCGCTCCCACGTGAAAGGGTCTAGGTAGAAGCCCGGCAACAGCTCGCCCCGATAGAGATCGACGGCCCGGCTCAGGTGGGCGACCCTGTCCGTGGGACTTTCCGCCCGCGCCGCCGCGTCCAACGCGTCCTCGTACTCCCCGACGTCCGTGAGGACGTTCGCCGAATTGAGAGAGACTTCAGTGCGGGTCGCCAACAGAATGGATTCCGCGTCGAAATCGGGCAGTTCCAGCATGAGTCGCAGCGAGCGAATACACTGCCGCAAATTCTGGAAGGCCTTTTCCGGCTCGCTTTCCGGCCAAAGTAAGGCGGCCAGTTCTTCGCGAGGCGTGCTCCGGCCGACTCTCAGCGCGAGGTAGGCCAGCAACGACGATGTCTGCTGTGGAGGCAGCTTTACCGGCGACCGGTCTGAATGATGGATTGACAGGCCGCCGAACATTGATATGAACGCATGTGTTGATGATGGATCCAAGGGCTTCGGCACCGCAGTCTTAGGTGAACACTGAATAGCGGTCTGTTCGCTAGTGGGGGCAGTCAATCCTTCACCGGCCGGCAGCCATCATCCGAATGCACACCGGCATCGGCACAGATGCCTTGTGCCCGGTCGGCGATAGCTTTCCAATCGATGGATCTATACGGAAGACGACGATGTTGTCCGAGTCCTGGTTCGCCGCCAGCAGGTAGGCCCCGGTGGGGTCGACGGCGAAGTTGCGCGGCGTCTTACCGCCGGTTTTCGTATCTCCAAGCCACGACAACTTGCCGGTCGATTGGTCGACAAGGTACATCGCAATGCTGTCGCGACCACGATTGGAGCCGTACACGAATTTGCCCGAGGGATGAACCACGATCTCCGCGCAGGTTGTATTACCCCTGTAGCCGCTCGGGAGCGTCGAGATAGTCTGAAGGGTAGTAAGCTCTCCCTTGGCGGGGTTGTACGAGAACGCAGTAATCGTCGATGCCATTTCGTTGATGACGTACGCGAATTTTCCGCTCGGGTGGAACGCGAAATGCCGGGGTCCTGAGCCGGGAGATATGGCTGCGAATGGCGGATCGTTCGGCATGAGCTTTCCATTTTTTCCGTCGAAGCGGTAAACGAACACTTTGTCCAAGCCCAGGTCCGCGGCGAAGGCAAATCGGTTCGCTAAGTCAAGGTTCATCGAGTGAGCGTGAGGGCCCTCTTGCCGTGACTTATTGACGCTGGAGCCTTCGTGCTGGATAAAACAACTCGCCGGGGCCAGTTTGCCGTCCGGCTTGATGGGAAGCACACAGATACTGCCTCCGCCATAATTCGCCGCGAGCACATTCTTGCCGGCTTTATCGACCGTGAGGTGGCACGGCCCAACGCCGCGAGTAGACTGCCTATTCAGCAGCAAGAGCTTGCCGGTACCGGGCTCGATTGCAAATGCACTGACGGCGCCGGCCTTCGACCCATCGAAATTGTCGACTTCATCCACCGAATAGAGATACTTATGGCTCGGGTGGATTGCCAAGAACGATGGATTGGTAGCCGCGCCTGCCAGCCCGGCGGGCGTCAGCTTGCCGGTCGCCAGGTCCAGGTGGAAGAGATAGATGCCCTTGCTCCCGCGCTGCGTGTACGTGCCGGCATAGACGAGGAGTTCTCTTGCGTCCTGCAGGTGTAACCTCGCCGCGCGCTTTTTCGCTGAAGTGACACCTTTTGCGGACGCCTCAGGATGTGTCCTTGTAACGCCGCCAGTGATGGCGGCAGCCAGGCAGCAAGCCACGATGAATGCGGTTGGATAAATGGTCATGGATGGTTCCTATTTGTGAAACTGGGTTTTGGGAGTTATTCGTCATGGAGCGGAAGCGTCCCTTCTGAGATTGTACAACCATTGACCACAGGTTGCGGAAACAAGAGTAACCATCGGGGCAAAACGGCCGGCGCGCCATGGAGCAGTGCAAGCCGAATTGACGAAAAAGAAGCCCCCTCCTTGCCGAGGGAGCTTCGTCGCGACATGATAACCTCTGGATTGAGTCAGGGGTTTTTGCGGCGAATTCGCATAATACCTAGAGTCCCGAGGGCCAGCATCCCGCCCAACTGATAGAAGACAGGCTCCGGCACCGCGCTTTCAGAGATCCAACTGCTGTCCTCTCCGCCCCCAGGTATGCCCTGGATGTGAGCGGCGGCATGAAACGGTCCCGGACCTCCATCAGGACTACTCAGGAAGTCGAAACTACCCGCTGTGATTCCCGAGCCTGTGAACGTAAACGTCGCGACGTCGGAGCCGGTGAATCGAGTGCCCGAGGTGGGAAAGTCGATCTCGATGTCGTATTTTCCGTCGCCGTCAGCCTTGTACGCGTCCTCGCTGGGAGCGAATAGCGTAGCCAAAACGCCCGTGCTCTGAATGTAACTCAACCCGGCAATCTTGGCAGGGTCGACGTTGAAGTCCGTTTCCGTTGCGAATTGGCCTCCCGTCAGATTGGCGGTGATGGTCAAAAGCACGGTATTGGCCCCGGCGTCGCTGAAGTCCGCCGTGAGCCAGGGTGCCGGACCCGATGGCGTGCCTCCCGAAAATACGTTTGCAAAGTTGTAAATGACGTCCGCAGCCTCCGCCTGCGGAGCGACGATTAGGAGCGTCAACCAGAGGGTTGACAGAAATACGAATGGTTTGATTCGAGCGCACTTCATGTTTACTAACTCCTCTACTTTTTGACGGCTGAATTCGCGCCATATGTGGCGCGCTGCGTGAGTCTCGAGATCTCACGCAGGTGTTTTAAGGTCACTTGAGCTCGGCGGATTCTCAAAGGAGAATGCCCCGCCGCTTCGCGCGAAGTGCATGGCCAAAGAACTCCCGGGTAAGCTCGTTGATAACGGACGCCGCGGGTGTTCGACCACGGACAAATACTAGCAAAAATACTGGGTGAAGACAAGGGGTTCCCACTTAAGTTTCGCTTAAGGTTGCAGGGGTGATTCTTAAGATTTGCTCTAGTAAAACTACGGGGATGTGAGATGGCCGGTTTATCGACTAGACTTGCCGGGGCAGCCCTCCGGAGGATTCGCGGAGAAGCTCGTGATTACAGTTGCTGAACTATCGGGCTGTATCCTTCAGCGCGCCGCCGCGTTGTCACCCTGAGCATCGTAAAAGCGCCTCCTGGAGAGCAATGTTTCCGCGCGGCACTGCGCTCATAGAGGCTCTTATTCAAGATCAGCGGGTAGTTGAGGAGGCCGTAGCCGGCATTAAGACCTCGTAACGTACCTCATATCCAGCTTTCACCGGCGCGCCGTCCGCTTCGGCGTAGGGGTAGATAAAGTCGTTGAGAGGTCCGCTTTTCTGCGGAGGGTTGAGCGTGATGTCGCGGCCTCGCGAGAAGACTACCGCGGAGCGCTCGATAACCAGGTTGCCGAAAAGACGCTCCTTGACCTCCGGATGCTTGAAGTACAGCCATCGCCTTCCGTCGGAAGCGCCCAGGACCGCCCATCCTTTCGCCTTGTCGTAGAACCAGGTCCAGCAGTGGTATCCCGGCGCGGGCGGCGCGTTCTTATTTTTTCGGTTTCGTCGCCTTCTTGATGAGGTCGCTCGCGAACACCTTCTTCGTCGGCTTGGAGAGGTCCTTCGGCTCGGCCACATTCGAAAAGTCGATCGGCTCAGCCAACTGATAAGCCCGCTTCCGATCCTTGCGGCTCTGATCCAGGTAGGCAAGCGGGTCTTCCCTCATGAGCATCGCGCCGGGCGGCGCGATCCACTTGAACGTGTCCTTGCCTACCTCCTTATTCAGCGATACCTTGCTTTCGTATTCGAAATGAGTGGGTTTTGGAGGCAGCGGTGGATCGAGCGGTAGCTCGTCAGGATCGGGAGTCGTCTCCGTTTTCGGTGGAGGCGGCCGCGGAGTCGGCGTCGTATCGAAGGTGAACCGGCGAAGCAGCCGGTCCTCTTTGCCGATGTAGAGCCGCGCCTCGCCCGTTCTGAATTCGTCCGAGAAATCGACGGCCACCACGTCTACCGGCATGCCGCCGGCCTCTGCCGGCTCTTCCATTTTCACAGACCGCGCCTGCCAGGCGAGCGTGGCGAATGGGTCGACCCCGGCAAGCGCCGCCATTTCCAGGTTAGTCGCGAGGTCCTTGAAACCCGAGAGGTCCTTTGGCGCCTTGGCCATCGTGAATACGCCGTGGGATTCGAAATATGAGTAGAAGCTCTTGCCGTCCGACTGATACCTCCGGACGACCGGCTGCGGCAGCTCCGGAGTCCTCTCGGTCATTTCGAGGAACAGCTTGTTCGGGCGTTGGACCACGAGGCGCGATTTGATCAGGCGCCCAAGCGCGCTGCCGCTGGCGGCGTAGGTTGACTCCTGGTCGAGCGTGCGCAGCTTGCGATAGGCCGCGACCATCTCCGCAAGGACCCCTTTTGCCCTCGTATCGACCGACGGCTCCTGGGAGAATGCCTTTGCCGTTGTCAAGAGAACTGTAAGAGCGGTTAGCGCCAGTTTCGTATTAGTGAGTTTATGGAAAGCCATTACGATCATTATGAACTGAATTCGCGATTTGTGGTTGAAAACTGCTTGTTGGAATCTGTTTGGCTCAAGATAATCGCATGAATGGTAAAATACTCGAGTGTATTGTCCTTGTTTTGGTGGGTCGCATAAGAGTTCAAGTGAGCACAGATCGCCTCACCGGCCCTCGCCTGGCTCTGGGAACAATAGGGCTGAATTTGCCAATTCATCTGGCACATTCAGCCCGTAGAAACGATGGTATCCAGTCTCCGTCTCGATCGAGGCAGCTCTCTATCTTCCGGCGGTAACCTACCACGACCCTCATGCCGTCCGCAAGGGCCCCTGCGCCCTCGCCGATTGTAACGATTGCTCCAACGCCTCCTGCACTGCCTCCGGACTTTATGCGGAATCGACCATTTGGCGTTTCGATTATGTCATGAGGGTCGTTCCAACCTGGCGGCGAAGGGCCAACTCTTGGCGTCGGTAGAGGTTCGTCAGGAATGAATTCCTTAGGATCTTCTGGACCACCTCCGCCGTATATTCCTCCAGTGATTCACTCGCCACGAGCCTTTATCCACTCTATCACGCTATGTCCGCTTGGATCGAGATTGTTAACTGGATCATGTTCGCAATACAAGTACGGATGTTGGTTCAACTCCGTATCCCGCGTTCTGAAACGCCCCACCTGCGCATCGTAATACCTCGCTCCGACGTGGGATAGCCCGGCATCCCCATCATCCCGATACCCGCTGGTGGCTGCAAACTTGTAGGGGTTGCCGGACGAACCAGTCGTTGCGATCGTTGCCCCGAACCCCTCGAAGGTGATTGAGCCGGTAAC
>JBGPOG010000068.1:0-11911 GCA_041487935.1 Chthonomonadia bacterium
GGCTTACGGCGCTTCTCCTTATCGAGGGTGCAGTGCGAAATGCATTTGTCGCCCTTGAGGAAGAGCTTCTCACCCTCCCTGCGGCACTGCCGGCAACGGGGATCCGAATTGTTGGCCATAACTTCTGTCAAATGCTCCTTCTGGCTCTCGGCCAGTAAGCGATCCCGAACGCTTTCGGGACTGGGAGTTTACACCCCTAAGGGCTTCCTCCTCCCTCGCATTCAAAGGATGAAGGTGGAAGTATGAAGGATGAATGTCCTCGTTTCCAAGGTTCATCCTTCATACTTCATCCTTCATCCTTACACTCTACGCCTCTTCGGCGGTCTGCAGCCGTTGTGCGGAATGGGCGTTACGTCTTTGATGAGGCTGACTTCCAGTCCCACTGCTTGAAGCGACCGGATGGCGGTTTCCCGCCCGGAGCCTGGCCCTTTGACGTAGACGTCCACCCTGCGCAAACCGTGCTCCATCGCTTTTCTCGCGGCATTTTCGGCCGCGATCTGCGCCGCGAAGGGAGTACCCTTCTTGGTGCCCTTGAAGCCGATGGCTCCCGCGCTGGACCAGGAGATAACGTCTCCCTTCACGTCCGCAATAGTCACGAGCGTGTTATTGAAGGTCGACTGAATATGGACGACTCCCTGCGCGATATTCTTCTTTTCTTTGGGCTTCGGCCGGCTCGCGCCAGTCGTCTTTTTATTTGCCATATGGTGCTCCCGAAATCTAAGGAGTTTTGGAGTTTTGGAGTAGTGGAGTATTGAGATCGTCGACCGCTGCGTTTACGAAGGGCCATTACTCCACCACTCCATCACTCCATCCTTTTTGCCTACTTCTTCAACTTTTTCTTACCCGCGATTGCCCGCTTCGGACCTTTGCGGATGCGGGCATTCGTCTTGGTGCGCTGCCCTCGAACCGGCAGGCCGCGGCGATGCCTCAAACCCCGATAACATCCGATCTCCTGCAACCGCCGGATGTTGAGCTGCGTTTCGCGCTTCAGGTCGCCTTCCACGCGGTATTCTCGCTCGATGATTTCGCGCAGCTTGCTGCTCTCGGCTTCGGTGAGATCACGAACCCGAGTCTCAGGATTTACGCCGGCCTGAGAGACGATCTTTTGGGCTCGCGTGAGACCGATCCCGTAAATATAAGGCAGTGCGTACGTTACTTTTTTGTCGCGCGGCAGATCCACGCCGGCAATTCTAGCCAAAACGGAAACCTCCTGTCGGAGTAAAGGAGTGGTGGAGTACTGGAAGGGTGGTCCCAAACCGGGGCTTCATCACTTCATCACTCCAATCAACCTTGCCTCTGCTTATGTTTGGGGTTCTTGCAGATGACGCGGACAACCCCTTCTCGCTTGATGATCTTGCACTTCTCACACATCTTTTTTACCGACGCTCGAACCTTCACGATGACCACCCCTTTTACACGCGAAAACACGGCCTCTCGCCGAGCGCTACGGCTCCGCGGGCCGTATATTATACCGAATGCAGCCTATTTATATCTATACAGAATGCGGCCGCGAGTCAAATCATAGGGTGAAAGCTCCACCAGCACGCGGTCACCGGGCAGGATCTTGATGAAGTTCATGCGGATCTTGCCGGAGATATGCGCCAGAACCTCGTGCCCGCTCTGAAGACTCACCCGAAACATGGCATTTGGAAGGTTCTCGGAGACGACTCCTTCGACCTCGATCCCTTTCTCCTTGCTCTCTTCCGGTTCTTCCGGAGATGGTCTTTTGGACTTTCCGCGCCTGCCGCCAGGCGGACGCCCGCCTCGTCCCCCCGGCCCACCGCCTCCCGGTCTCCGCGGACCTCCGCCGCCGGGTCCACGGAATGTGCGTTTAGGTGGCATTCACTCCCCCTGGGTTAGAATTCGAGCGCCGTTCTTAGTAATGGCTACGGTGTGCTCGAAATGTGCGGATAGCGAACGGTCGCCTGTGACGATCGTCCATTCGTCCGATAGCGCCCGGATGTCGCGGCGTCCCGCATTTACCATCGGTTCCACGCAAAAAGTCATGCCTTCCTTAAGCTGGACTCCGGCCCCGGATCGGCCGAAATTCGGAATTTGCGGCTCTTCGTGCAGCGAAGTGCCGATACCGTGCCCAACCATCTCTTTGACGACGCTGAAGCCGTTCTTGCGCACGAACTTTTCAATCGCGTGCCCGATATCTCCCGTCCAATTGCCGGCTTTTGCGAACGAGATGCCCAGATAGAGCGCTTCCTCCGCCACTCGCAGAAGCTTCTCGGCCTGCGGGCTAACTCTACCCACGGGAAACGTCCAAGCACCGTCGGCAAAGTAGCCGTTGAGACTTGCGCCCACGTCGCAGCCGACGATGTCGCCTTCACGGAGCACTCGCCGGCCCGGGACTCCGTGAACAACTTCCTCGTTCACGGATATGCACGTCCACGCCGGATAGGGCGGATGCTTCGGCGGTTGATAGCCGAGAAACGGTGAGCCGGCGCCGTGCGAAGTAAGCGCTCTTACGGCCACTTGTTCCAAATCGTTCGTGGTCGTTATGCCCGGAACGATGGAGTCGCGCATGGCGATCAACGCGGTTTCGACGACTCTACCGGCCGCCTTCATGCGCTCGATTTCGTCTGGTCTCTTGATCTTTACCATGGATGACGGATCAGCCCACGGCGTTAACGGGTTCTTGAACACAGCCTACCCTCCCCAGCACTTCTCCTACTCGGGAGAAGATCGTGCTCGGATCGGCATTCGCGTCGACTGTGGTCAACAGCCCACGCTCCGAGTAGTATGTCAACACGGGTGCGGTCTTCGCGTCGTATTCTGCCAGCCTGACTTTGATCGCTTCCGGATTATCGTCAGCTCGGTGCTCAAGCGCATGGCCGCAGTGATCGCAAACGTTCTCCTGTCCAGGAGGCAGCGACGTCACGTGATATGCCGCGCCGCAGTTATTGCACGTCCGCCGGCCGATTAGCCTGCGCAAAAGCTCCTCATGGTCGACCGCAAAACTCAAGACGCCGTCCACGTGGCGGCCGGATTCGGACAGCAACAAATTGAGCGTCTCGGCCTGCCGCACGGTTCGCGGAAAGCCGTCGAGCACGAACCCGTTCTTGCAATCCGATGAATGGATTCGCTCGCGAATGAGTCCGACAACGATTTCGTCCGGCACGAGCTTGCCCTGCGTCCAGTATCGCTTCGCTTTCAGGCCGAGCGGACTCCCTTCGGCTGCAAGGTCGCGAAAAATCTCGCCGGTGGAGATCTTCGGAACCCCGCACGCTTTCACGATGAGCGCGCCCTGCGTTCCCTTTCCGGCGCCCGGCGGACCGAACAGTATCAGAATCATCCTCGATCCTCTTGAAAACGCCCGCCGGCTCGGATATCCGCGAAATACAACTGATCGTCGCTCACGCCATGCCGCTGCCGCGAATGAAGCCTTCGTAATTACGCATCAGAAGCTGCGCTTCCACCGCCTGCATGGTTTCGATCGCCACGCCGACGACAATCAGCAGCGAAGTTCCTCCAATCAAGCCGAATGAGGTGACTCCCGTTAGCATAGGCGCCAGATACTGCACCAGAGCGACAGCCGCGAGGAAAACTGCGCCGGCCAGCGTAATGCGGGAAACCACGCGGTCGAGATAGTCGAACGTCGGCTTGCCAGGACGTATACCGGGGATGTAGTTACCGTATTTCTTCAGGTTATCGGCCATGTCCTGAACGTTCATGACAATAGCCGTATAGAAGTACGTAAAAACCACAATGAGCAGGGCATATAGCACCGTGGCGTACCACGTCTGGCCCGGGCTGAGCTGCTGCGCCATGGACTTTAATGAACCGATGAATCCGGTCTTTCCCGGGATCGCCGCGAGAATCTGTGCGGGGAACAGCATCATCGAAATCGCGAAAATGATCGGAATAACGCCGGCGGTGTTCACACGAATCGGCAGGAACGAGCTGCCGCTCTGAGTGACCCGCATCCCTACGACGCGCTTGGCGTGCTGGATCGGAATCTTTCGCTGGCCTTGCGTAATCATCACGATGCCGTATATTGTCCCGATGAACATTGCGATCAGCAATCCGACCGCGAACGGGCTGACGACCCCGTCGTGGACTTGCACGTAAACCCGGCCCGTTTGATATGGCAGGCTGAGCATAATCCCCGCGAAGATCACCAGCGAAACCCCGTTGCCGATGCCCTTTTCTGTCATCTGCTCGCCGATCCAGAGCAGGAAGCACGTTCCGGCAGTCATCGTGATCCACATCTGTATCTTGCCCGCGAGAGGAACGTGGACACCGCCGCTGCTGAACATGATGCTCAGACCGATCGCCTGGAAGAATGCGAGGCCGATGGTCAGGTAACGCGTAATTTTTGCGATTTGCTTGCGGCCCGATTCACCCTCTTTGCTCATCGCCTCGAGCTGCGGGATCGCGAGCGTAAGCATCTGCATAATAATCGAGGCGTTGATGTAAGGCGTGATTCCCATAGCGAATAGCGACATTCGGCGAAGCGCTCCGCCGGAGAAAACGTCAACCAGCCCAAGCAGCCCGCCGGCGCCGCCGAAAACTCTGTCGACGGCGGCGTGGTCCACGCCCGGCACCGGAATATGCGCTCCGAGAGCGAACACCGCAAACATCGCCAGGTTGAACTGGATCCTTCGCTTTAGCTCCGGAATTCGAAATGCCTGAATCAACGACTCTAACATCGACTTACCCTCTTAAGTGTTTAGTGTTGAGTATTTAGTGTTAAGCTATACTGCTCATGCGTTCTTAACACTAAACACTTAACACTCAATACTCCGTATTCAGCCCGATCGCTTCGTAACTTTGATAACTTCCGCAGCGCCGCCCGCGGCTTCGAGCTTTCGAACGGCGCCTTTGCTGAACTTATGCGCCTTGACGGTCAGCTTCTTGGTAAGCTGGCCGTCACCCAGAATCTTGAGTCCGTCCCGAAGGCTGGTGAACACGCCGCGCTCCATGAGGAATTCCGGGCTGACTTCCGTCCCCGCCGCCAGATCTTCCAACTCGCCCACGTTCACCAGCGCAAAATGCTTCTTATTGACAGCCTTGAACCCCGGAATATGAGGCAATCGGCGATGGAGCGGTGTCTGGCCGCCTTCGAACTGCGGGTTGACCTGGCCGCGCGCCTTATTGCCGTTATGGCCCCGGGTGCTGGTTTTGCCGTGTCCCGAGCCGATTCCGCGTCCAACGACCTTTCGTCGATGGTTGGATCCGGCAGCCGGTTTCAAATCGTGTATCTGCATGAGTCAAATTCCTTTTTTGGTAACCACTTGAGGTAACTGCAAAATACCGCAAATCCGTCATGCTGTAAGCAATTGCTTTTCGCCCTACTCAGTACGCCTGTACGATCAAAAGCAGATCCTTCCAGGATGACGGAAACTTGCCTTGATCGGATTCTGCAATTGCCTCAACTATTTACTCTTTTTCTTGCTCTTCTTTTCTTCGCCGGCTTCGACGTGGAGCATGTGTTCGATGGCTTTGATCATTCCGCGAATCGCGTCGTTGTCCGGGCGGACTACCGTCTGGTGCATCTTGTTCAGGCCCAGGGCCTTCACGGTACGCTTTTGCGTCTCGCTGTAACCGATTGGGCTTCGGGTGAGAGTGATCTTTAGGTCAGGCATGTACGGGACCTCCGGCGGCGGCTTCCTCGACCTTTCGCAGCCACGGAACCATCTCTTCGACCGTCGTCCCGCGGAGCCTAGCCACGTCCTCCGCCCTCTTGAGCCTTCTCAGTGCGTCGAGCGTGGCCCAGGCAATGTTGATCGCATTCGCGGAACCGAGCGATTTGCCCAGCACGTCGGTAATCCCGGCGAGCTCGAGAATCGTGCGGACGGAGCTTCCGGCTACGATTCCCGTACCCGGAGCCGCCGGCTTCAATAGGACTTCCGCCGCTCCAGACGAAGCCAGGATCTCATGCGGAATGGTCGTCCCTACGATCGGCACCAAGACCATGTTCTTCTTCGCGGCTTCCACTCCTTTGCGAATCGCATCGGGAATGGCCCGCGCCTTACCGATACCGGCGCCGACGTACCCTTTTCGGTCGCCAACGACCACCAGCGCATTCCAGCTCATCGTCCGGCCGCCCTTATGGGTCTTCTGCACCTTATTCGTACGGACCACTCGCTCTTCGAGGTTCAGCGTGTCCGCGTTGATTCTTGCCATCGATAACTCCTTCGGAGTTCAGTCGGCAGGATGCAGGAACCAGCCGGCAGAACGATCGGTCTGCTGCCCCCTGCCTACTGCGGCCTGCATTGTTGTTCAGTTAGCAGGACGCAGTTGCCGGCCGGCAGTCTGATGGGTTTCCTGCCTCCTGCCTACTGCGGCCTGCCTCCTAGAATTCAAGTCCGCCCTTGCGCGCGGCGTCGGCCAATTGCTTGATCCGCCCGTGGTACTTGTTGCCTCCACGGTCGAAGACGACTTTATCAATTCCCTTGTCCTTCGCGCGATTCGCGATCAGCTCGCCGACGGTCTTAGCGCCGTCGATGTTGCCGCCGGATTTACCGCCCTTGCGGTAGTCTCCTTCCACCGTCGAGGCCGCTGCCAGTGTATGGCCTTTATTGTCGTCGATCAAGCTTGCGTAAGTGTGTTTCAGGCTGCGAAATACATTCAAACGCGGTCTCTCGGCCGTCCCGGAGACTTTCGCCCTGACGCGGCGGTGCCGCTTTTCGCGCAATCGAACTTTATCGTCCATTAGACCCCCCGCGCCGGTAGATTTCCGACCCACCGGCAATCGCCGCCCAAAGGCAAGCGCGAATGTTAATTATACCGCAGAAACGAGGTGATGGAGTGATGGAGTATTGGGGCAGTGCTGTTCCGCGAATCGGAACCGAGCATCCCCAAGCACAACTTTACTCCCAGTACTCCATTACTCCATTACTCCATTACTCCTGAAGTTCCTACTTCTTCCCGCCCTTCGCGCCGGCTTTGCCGCTCTTCCCGGCCTTCCGGCGCACCTGCTCGCCCCGATACCGAATCCCCTTGCCCTTGTACGGCTCGGGTTTGCGCAGTTTTCGGATTTGTGCGGCAGTCTGGCCGACCAATTCCTTGTCGATTCCCCTGATGATGACGAAGGGAATGCGCGTCCCCTGCTCTACACCGGCCTCAAACTCAATCCCCGGTCGCGGCGGGATCTCAATCCCATGGGAAAAGCCCACCGAGAGAGATAGGTTCTTTCCGGCCACCGACGTTCGATAGCCTACGCCATGAACGTCGAGAATCTTCTGGTAGCCGTTCGACACCCCTTCGACCATGTTCGCAAGAATCGTTCGCGTCAGACCGTGCAGCGAGCGATGATCCTTGCTTTCAGACGGCCGGTCTACGAGAAGCGTGCCGTCTTCCAGCTTCAAAATCATATCGGGATGAATCGGTTTCGTCAGAGTGCCTTTCGGCCCCTTAATCGTCACTTCCCCGGTTCCAACCGTTACTTCGACGCCCCGAGGCACTGTAATTGGGCGTTTGCCAATTCTGGACATTGCATTCTCCCGAGTCGAGAGTGTCGAGTCGAGAGTCGAGAGTATCCACTTGATCCGTTAATGCCCACTCTCGACTCTCGACTCCAATCACCAAACGTAACAAAGCACTTCCCCGCCGATGCCTTTTTTGCGGGCTTCCCGGTCGGTCATGACTCCTTGCGAGGTCGTGACGATGGCAATGCCTAGACCGCGGAGCACGCGCGGAAGGTTCTCGTGGCCGGCATAGACTCGCAGACCGGGCTTACTCACGCGCTTCAGGTTCGTGATGACTTTTTCGCGCTTCGGTCCATACTTCAAGAAGACCTTGATGGTATCTTGCTTCGGGTCTTTGACGATCTCGTACCCCTTGATAAAACCTTCTCGCTGGAGGATCTTGACGATTTCGAGCTTTATCTTGCTGCCCGAGATATCCAGGGAGTCGTGAAAAGCGCTGTTTGCATTCCGGATACGCGTCAAGAGGTCCGCGACCGGGTCGGTTGTGTAGGCCATTTGGTTCTCCTCCTACCAGCTCGACTTGGTCACGCCGGGGAGAAGTCCTCGGTGCGCCTGTTCGCGGAAGCAGATGCGGCAGATGCCGTATTTGCGGAATACAGCTCGCGCCCGGCCGCAAATGTTGCAGCGGGTGTACTTTCGCACAGGAAACCTTGGGGTCTTCTGCGCCTTTTCAACCAAACATTTCTTTGCCAATGAATGCCTCCCGTCGGGGTCGCGGTATTCGCGCGGCCGGTAACGATTGATTTTGGATTGCTTGATTTTGGATTTCGGTCCCTACAACCTACGCAGAATCCGAGGGATCGCTCCCCGAAAATCCAAAATCCAAAATCCAAAATCAAGAAATCCAAAATCGTCTAGTGTCCTTCTTCTTTCCTATGCTTCTCGTACTCGGCAATGATCTGCTGTGCGACGTGTGCCGTAACTTCCTCATAATGAGACGGCTCGACTTCGAACGTTCCACGGCCGCGGCTGATCGAGCGTAAGTCGATGGCGTACCGAAGCATTTCGCCTTGCGGCACGACGGCCTTTACCTGGGTGCGGCCTCCGCCGATCGATCCCGTTCCGGCGATCCTCCCGCGCTTGCCGGACAGGTCGCTCATAATGTCGCCCATCATGCTTTCCGGCACCGTGACCGTGACCGTGGCCATGGGTTCCAAGATCACCGGGTTTGCCTTCGCGGCCACGGTATTGAATGCCAGGATCCCCGCCATTTTGAAAGCCGCTTCCGATGAATCCACATCGTGGTACGAACCGTCATAACAGGTACACTTGACGTCCACGACCTGATTGCCGGCGAGTATCCCGGTGGACATGGCATCGATGACGCCCTTTTCTACCGCGGGAATGTATTGCCGCGGGATAGATCCGCCCACGATCGCGTCCACGTATTCAAATCCGGCTCCGCGCGGCAGCGGCTCCAGGCGAATCCAGCAATCCCCGTATTGGCCGCGTCCGCCGGTCTGCTTCTTGTGCTTACCCTGTCCCTCGGCTTTGGTCTGGATTGTCTCTCGGTAGGGTACTCGTAATTGGACGATATCCACATTCGCGCCAAATTTCTTCAGCTTCTCAACCACGATATTCAAGTGCGTTTCGCCCATGCCGCTCATGACGGTCTGGCCTGTGCCGGGATCGCGCCGGAATGTAAACGTCGGATCTTCCGATGCGACTCGCTGCATCGCGGGCCCGAGCTTATCCTCATCGACCTTGGTCTTCGCCTGGATAGCGATTTCATAGATCGGCTTGGGAAACGAGATCCCGTCGAGAATGATTTGCTTGCCCTGATCGCAGAGCGTGTCGCCCGTGTGCGTCGCCGCGAGCTTCGCGACGGCGCCGATATCACCTGCTGCGATTTCGGCGGCCGGCTCCTGGTTCTTGCCGCGCGCCATGTAAAGCTGGCCCACCCGTTCATCTTTATTGCTGGCAGAGTTCCATACGTGCGAGTCGGAGCGAATCGATCCGCTGTAGACTCGAAAGTAGGTTAACTGGCCAACGAACGGGTCCGCCAACGTCTTAAAGACCAGCGCGCTGAAGGGATCGGTGTCGGATGGCTTGCGCGCTGCTCCGTTACCGTCTGCCGTCTTGCCGGTCGCGTCCCCGATCTCGGTGGGATTCGGGAACGCCTCGGCGATCAGGTTCATCAACGCGGCCGCGCCCATATTCTTCGCGGCCGCGCCGCACAAAACCGGAACGACCTTGCCGCTGTCGATGCCCTCGTGCAGACCGTGTACAACCTCCTCGTCGCTGAGCGTGCCGTCTTCGAAGAATTTCTCGATGAGCGCATCGTCGCCTTCAGCGGCGGACTCTACCAGCTTTTCGCGATAGTCCTTCGCAGTCCCCTCCAAATCGCCAGGAATGGGAATCTCTTTGAACTCTTTCCCTACGCCGGTATACGCTTTCATGTGGACCAGGTCTACGACGCCGTTAAACCCATCGCCCGAGCCGATCGGAATCTGCACGGGCGCGATCGAATTGCCGTAACGCGCGCGCAGCCGCTCTACCACTGCAAAGAAATCGGCATTCTCGCGGTCCATCTTGTTCACAAAGACCGCCCGGGGTTTATCCGCGGCGCACGCGAGATCCCACGCGATTTCGAAGCCGACCTCTACATCCCCCTGAGCCGGCGTCACCAGAATTGCGGCATCGACGACTTTGAGCGCGCTCCGGACCTCACCTTGAAAATCGAGGTAACCGGGTACGTCGATCGCGTTGATCTTCTTGCCGTTCCACTCACACGGCGCCAGGCCGATGTTGATACTGATGTGCCGCCGGGACTCTTCGGGATCGAAATCGGTCGTCGCGGTTCCGTCGTCTGTGCGCCCCATCCGGTCGATAGCCCCGGAGGTAAACAGCATGGCTTCGGCCAGGGAGGTCTTACCCGATCCCTGATGCCCGAACAGACCCACGTTTCGAATCGCGTCTATCCCGTATTTCTTCAATTCAGCTCCCCTCTCGTCTATGTGAGGGTTGATGGTTGATAGTTGATGGTCGATAGCCTGGCCGTTCGGAAGCATCAACCATCAACTATCAACCCTCAACGCTATTTCTCCCGAAACGGCATCCCCAATCCCTTTAGAAGCGCGCGGGCTTCTTCATCGCTTCTGGCGCTCGTGCAGATGATGATGTCCATACCCCGGACCTTGTCGATTTTATCGTAGTCGATTTCCGGGAAAATGAGCTGTTCCTTGACGCCCATCGCAAAATTACCGCGTCCGTCGAACGAATTGGGATTGATGCCCTGGAAGTCTCGAACGCGCGGGAGGGCTGTAGAGACAAACCGGTCCAGGAACTCGTACATAATTGCGCCGCGCAGAGTCACCTTACAGCCAACGCGGGAGCCTGCCCGCAGCTTAAAATTCGAAATCGATTTCTTCGCCCGGCATACGGCCGGCTTCTGGCCGGTGATGATGCCCATGTCGCGCATCGCATTGTCCAGGAGCTTGGAATCCCCGCCGGTCTGTCCCGCCTGGCCCACGCCCATGTTCAGGACGATTTTCTCGAGCTTGGGAATCTGCATCACGTTCGAGTAGTTGAACTGTTTGTGCAGACTTGGAGCGACTTGGTTTTTGTATGTGTCTTTTAATCGAGGCATGACATCATCTCCGGGAGTAATGGAGTGTTGGAGTAATGGAGTACTGCGCTTCCTACTCCAATACTCCAGTACTCCAACACTCCGAATCTAATCAATCCGTTTCCCGCACTCGGGATGCTTGCAGACGCGATACTTGCGGGCGCTGAGCTTGGCGTCACCCTCGGAATAGGCGTATCCGATTCGCGTCGGACGGTTGCAGTGCGGACAAACGAGCATAACTTTCGGCACGAAAAGCGGCGCCGGCTTTTCGATGCGGCCGCCTTCCTGGATCTGCTGGGCTCCCGAACGGCCAGGACGCCCTGTCTGGCGCGCCTTTTGATGCTTGATGATCATGTTCACGCCACCCACGATGACCTTGTTGGTCTTCGGGAATGCTCGAATGATCTTTCCGGACTTGCCCTTGTCCTTGCCCGAGATCACCATCACCTCGTCGCCTTTTTTGATCCGGAGCTTGGCTTCATATTCGCCGGGCTTTTGTTTGGTCGCCATCACAACACCTCCGGGGCCAGCGAAATAATCCGCATGAAGTTCTTGTCTCGCAGCTCTCGCGCCACCGGGCCGAATACGCGAGTTCCGCGCGGCTCGAGCGCGTTGTTGATCACCACGGCCGCATTCTCGTCGAACCGCAGCACGGAACCATCGGTGCGGCGGATCGGCTGCTTGGTCCGGACGACCACGCACCTCACAGGAGAGGGCCGGCTCCCGGCGAGACAGAATCTCGCCACAGCCGCCTGGGCCATTCACCCGCTCTCCCGGTGTGGCGGCCGTCCGTCTGGGATAGGCGGCCGGCCGACACTCACGGTTCTGCACCATATGTCGGCGGAGCGACGCTCCACCTTTAGAGGAATTGTGAATCTGCTCACCGGTTGCCGATTAACCGACA
>JBGPOG010000069.1:0-11910 GCA_041487935.1 Chthonomonadia bacterium
TCCGGAAGAATCAACGCGGCGAGCCGGTACAGCACGATCGGCTGCAGCAGCACGAGCAGGAACGCGAGAAAGCTCCAATTCCGAAAGGCTCGCAGGCCGAACATCGCCCCAGTATTCGCTGTAGACCGCATTGAGGCGGGCGAAATTATTCATGTCCTTCAGGAAAACCACCACCTTCACTGCATGACCCAGATCTGTGCCTGCCGCCTTTAGCACCGTTTCAACATTGCGGATGCACTGCCGCACGTGAGTTTCGAACTCCCCTTCCACAATCTTCTTAGTTTCCGGATCCATCGGCACCTGCCCGGAGACAAACACCAGATTTCCACAAATAATTCCCGGCGAATAGGGGCTGGAAGCGTTTGGCGATGAAGGCCACACGGGTTGCTTTGGCATTTAGGTCACTCCTAGGAACGTATAGTGTTAGAAAGTCTAAATGGGAAGCGCGCAAAACGAAATCCGACGATCGATCGTGATCCATTCAAGCGACGGTCGATCGAAGCGTCAATTGAAGTTCACAACAATCCTCGTTAACTGCGGACGGGTTCGGCGTGTCTTCCCAGTATATCTAATTCTAAGCCAAGGAAGCAATTGAGTGCAGACTATCCATTCAACATGGCGTGCCGTCGTCTTACTGTCTATCGTTGGAGCGATCGGCGCCGCGAGTCCGAAGTCGCCAGAAGATAGGGTTGCCGCGCAGCAATCCGATTTCTCTCGCCGATTCGATATCATTTGGCGCGAAACACGAAACAGGTTCTACGATCCAAACATGAATGGCCGCGACTGGCAGGCCATTGGCGATCAATATCGCCCAACGGCTGCTTCGGCTAAGTCGGCGCAGGAGTTTCAAGAGACCATCAATCGAATGCTCGGCGAGCTCCGGGCGTCTCACCTAGGATACTATACCGACCAGGATCTGGAATACTTCCTCTTAGGCTCCATCTTCAATCGTGAGGGACCTGGCCGGAAGGTCAATCATATCGGGGTTACGGGAGTTCGCGACAAAGATGGATTTGAAGTCCGGGCAATTCTGGACGGCAGCCCGGCGGCTGCCGCGGGCATCCGAGTCGGCGATCGCCTTCTGACCGCAAACGGCCGCCGGTTCTCAACAGTTGGCTCATTTGCCGCGGGACCCGATGAAGAATACACAATCACGTTAAACCGGCCCGGAACCGGACGTTCGTCCATTAAGATCACGCCGAATAACGAAACCGCTCAAGCTTCCTTTCTGAGCGCAACCCGATCCAGCATTAGAATCATCGAAAGAGACCGCTGCCGGATTGGCTACATTCATCTGTGGTGTATGACGAGCGACACGTTCAAGAAAACGCTCGACGACGCCTTGACCGGTCCACTCCAGAAGACGGATGGATTGATCTTGGATCTTCGAGATGGTTTCGGCGGCAGCCCTTTCAATTTTGCGGACGCGCTGTTCCGTCCCGCCATCGAGTGGGAGGAGGTGAACCGAAATCGGCGCAATGTGTCGCACACAGGCTACGGCAAGCCGATGGTCGCTCTGATCAATCAGGGCACCCGAAGCGCCAAGGAGTTCTTTGCCTACGAATTGAAGAAGACACACCGGGCGATTCTTGTCGGGACGAACACCGCGGGCGCATTCCTGGGGGCAAACGCCGTGAGGATTGGAGACGACGGATTGCTGGAGATTCCGGTCGCCGACCTCAACGTTGACGGCAAGCGTCTCGAGGGCGTCGGAGTCTCACCGGACATCATTGAGAAACCCATGGAGACCTACGGTCCGAAAGACGGTCAGCATAACCGGGCTATCGAGGTGTTGGTAAACCGGCTGAAACAGTTCATTTAGACCGTGCGATTAGCCAATTCCGTCGGATATAATGGGACATGCGCATCTCTCCCGTTATCGTCTGCTTACTGGCGCTATTCGCGCACTCGGCGCAATCCGATTTTATACCACGCCCCGTCAGATTCGGCGCTACAACGGATTCCGAAGAAGTCTTCGGTCCCTCACGGGCGCGTTTGACAATGATTGGCGAAGGCGCCACCGCGAAGGACCCAAAGGATAACGGCCTTTTTCGAGCCGCCTGCAAGGTCGAAATCTCGGACAAAGAGGGTTACCCAACCCGGTTCATCGTGCATTTGCCCGAGCGGGGTTTTGCTCCGATGGGCAAGAAGGCCGGCCGATTCCTCTCCATTCTTTGGGGTATGGCGAATCGGCGGTTCGGAAGGGAGTGCGCGCGCCTTCGTGAAAGCAGCATCGACGTCTGGATGACCGCTTCCGGAGAAGCAGGCGGTGAGCAGGTTAATACCAACCTCTACATCTACAACGTCAACTCAGACCGATCCGGAATCGAATGGGCGCGCGAGCTGGCGCACGAATATGGACATTATTTGCTGCCAGGTACGTCGGGCTACACAAGCCCGGAGAACTGGTCGAACGGGCTTCTGGGAGAGCGGCTCTTCCTGAGCTGGCTGCTGGATGATGTGAATTCATCGCGGATCGACCCGGACGAAGTTCCATTCGTCAAGCAGGCTGACCTGGCGGACTATTGCGCGAAACAGGTCGAGCCGCTGATCGATCAAGTCCGCAATTCCGGAGCCGACCGCTCGATCCTTCAACGCATGGACAAACTGGGGATGAACGCACTAAGCGGGCTTTTTCTTTACGCTGATACAACTTATGGCAGCGGATCGCTGATGCGAATGCTGGAGTTCCTGCCTCGCGAACGATCGGGCAAGATTCGCGGAGTAGACTTTCTAGACGGGTTGATTGGCTGGCTGAACCAGGCGACCGAGTTTTTTGTCGTGGCGCCAGGCAATCGACCTGTCAAGGTATTGATCCCATCAGGTACGTTGTCGAATTATTTCTTTGCCGGCCGATTGTACGATCCAACTGAACGCAAGAAGGCAACCGCAAAAGCCTTCTGCATCGGCCGAAAACAGACCAACGAACATCCGGCTTGGCAGCAGATTACCCTGGTAAACAATCCCTGGTGGACCATCGTGTTCACAAGAGAGCCGCACCCATGACGTTCACTCGCCGCTGGTTTCTGCTTTTCTTCGCCAGCGGAATTCCGCTGCTTGCCGGCTTCGTGACAACGTCCGCGGGCGGATTGGCGCTCGTCTTCATCGGCGCTCTGTTGATTGCGACGATGACGGACTACCTGCTGCTGCCGGCCCGGGATCAGATCGAGATCGAGCGCCGGTTCGAGCCCCAATTGTCCCTCGGCGCGGAAAACCTAGTCGAAATATCATGCCGCAATCGCGACTTGCGACCTTGGCGGGTCCTTCTGCGCGACGAACCGCCGGAGAGTATGGGATCCGACTTCCAGAATGTAACTATGGATCTCCTGCCGAACAGGCGCCAGACCGTACGATACCATGTCAAACCCAGAACGAGAGGGGATTTCGAATTCGGCGACCTCTGGATTCGAGTGGTGGGACGTCTCGGGTTGATAACCCGACAACTTAAGATCCCCGCCGCGGCGCCTGTGAAGGTCTATCCGAATCTGCTCGAGACGGCCCGGTTCACGCTTATGGCGCGCCGCGGCCGGCTGCAGCAACTCGGCATTCGCGCCGCAAGGCTTGTCGGGGCAGGTAGAGAGTTTGAATCGCTTCGCGAATACCAGCCGGACGACGATTACCGCCGGATCGACTGGAAAGCGACCGCGCGGCGCGGCAAGCTCATCAGCCGGCAATACGAGGTGGAACGAAGCCAGAACGTCATCCTGGTACTGGACGTCGGGCGGACCATGTTGGCGGAGATCGACGGGATCGCCAAGATGGACTACGCCGTGAACGCGGCCCTGCTTTTGGCATATGTCGCAACCCTCGCCGACGACAAGGTGGGATTGCTGGTCTTCTCGCACACCGTCCAGGCGTGGGTGCCTCCGCGTAAAGGCAAGGGACAGGTCTACCGTATCTTAGACGCGCTCTACAATGCACAGGCCGGGCGGGCGGAAGCCGATTATCGTGGAGCTTTCGCGTATCTCGCCTCACGCTGGCGGCGCCGGTCATTGATGGTCTGTTTCACCGATTTATGGGATCCAGAATCGTCGCGAATGACCATGGCGCAACTCGCCGCGCTCCAGCCGAGGCACCTCGTAGCCTGTGTGACGCTAATGGACACTAAGATTTTGCGTAAGGCAAATGCGTCTCCACAGAAGCCCGAGGATGTCTATGAACAGGCCGTTTCGCTGCAGATGCTCGACGATCGCGCGCGCGCCACGTCCGAGCTTCACAGGCGAGGAGTGTTGGTGGTCGATTCGCCTGCGGATCAATTGTCAGCGGCGCTCGTTAACCGGTATCTGGAGATCAAGGAGAGGATGATGCTGTAGTGGTGGGAATGGACGATAGACGATAGACGATGGACGATGGTTTGGGCTACCGTGGCGTTCCTACGCGAAGGCATATCATGTTGTCGGTTTGTCGAGTCCACGTACCGCCGATCAACCCGGCATCGTCCATCGTCCATCGTCAGGCGTCTATCGTCCATCGTCCATCGTCAGGGCAACGCCGGACCGTCCGGCTCTGAAAAGATACGCATAAAGCGCCACCCCAGAGAGCGCTCCAAACCCGATTTTGAGCGGCTTCGGAAGGAGCGAGTGGGAAACGAATGCTTCGACGAACCCAGCAAAGATAAAGAGGCAGATCGTTCCGACGATCAGCTTGGCAACATCTCTGGCGGCGATGACGAGCGCATCCTTGCGGCGATAGGCTCCTGGTGCGAGAATCGCCCAGCCAAGCGACAGCCCGGCCGCGCCGGAAATGAGTAATGCCGTGATTTCCACGATCCCGTGCGGAACGATGCCGGGCCAGAAGTTGCCATGTTGGTGCGAGTGCGTCATCACTCCGGCAAATGCGCCCAGCATCTGCCCGTTCTGCCACATCAAAAAGGCCGTCGGGATGCCCGCCAGGATTCCGCCGGCAAACGCAACGAAGCTGACCTGGGTGTTGTGTGTCATGTAGAAGCTGGCGCCGAGAGCCGCGTGCGTATCCGGGATGGCGCGGGACGTTTTCCCTGTCTCCCAATAATCAAGCGAATCGCGGAACGGATTTCCGGGCGGCACGAAGAAGTCGATATTGTCTCGGGAATGTGCGACCAGCGCGTAGGCGACGAAGAACCCGGCTACGGTGAGTCCGAGAGCGGTGAGGAAGAATGCCATTCGCCGGCGAAACGTCTGTGGGAAATCATGCGTAAAGAAACGCAGCAAACCCGACCACGTGCGGGTATCGGTCTGGTATAACAGCGCATAGGTGCGGGCGACAAGCTGATTGATTTGAAAAACCAGGCGCGGGCTGATGGAATGCGCTCGGGCGTACGCCAGATCAGACGCTGTACGGCGGTAGAGAGGGCCGAGCTCGCCCAGCTCATCTTTCGATAGCTTGCGCAGCCCATGGGTTCCGCCAGCGCGGTCGACGATTCCGCCCAGCCGGTCCCAGGATTCCTTTCGGGCAGCGACAAACTCACGCTCATCCATTATGACAACACACCATTGAAACCGCAGATTTCGCAGATTAACGCACAGGAAACACTGCCGGGTTTGCCTCGGCCGATCGTGTGCCAACACCTTCCTAAATAATACTTGATTCTGCAGGGATGCCCGATACTAATCTGCGTTCGCCTGCGTAATCTGCGGTTAAGGAATCCTATGAGCCGCCAAGTCCAGATCGTCACGCCTGAAAACATAGAGATCTCGTACGAGCTCGCCGGGATGGGTTCGAGGTTCGTTGCCGCGTTCGTCGATCATTTGCTGCAGATACTGGCGATCTTGTTCTTAACGTTTATCACGACGTTTCTGACATCGGGCGCTTCACTATTCGGCAAACTCGTTGGAGGCTCCGCGCCGGCGTATATCGAAGCGATCTTTGGCGTTGCAGTCTTTGTCATCATCTTCGGCTACTTTACCGCTTTTGAGCTCTTGACCGGGGGACGAAGTCCTGGAAAACGGCTCGTCGGCCTTCGAGTGGTACGCGATGGCGGCTATCCGATCGACGGCTATGCTTCCGTCATACGCAACCTGGTTCGGATCGCCGATTTCCTGCCCGCAGCATATGGCATCGGACTGGTTTCGATATTCTTCAGTCCCGAGTACAAGCGTTTGGGCGACTACGCGGGGGGAACGCTGGTGATAAAGGAGCGCCTCGTCGACCGGCCGCGGAAGAAACACTCCCGCACGAATCCCCAGGCGCTGCAGTATTTCTCTCAATTCATCCGCAACGTCGATGAGTTGACGCCGGACGAGTTTCAGGTGATCCGGCGATTCGTGGAGCGCCGCCACGAGCTCGAACTTCCAATTCAGGCGCATATCGCGCAGAAGCTCGCCCTGCCGCTGGTTCAAAAGCTCGCGATAGAAGCGCCGATCACCGCGCAAATCCATTACGCCGATCTACTCGAAGCAATCGAGCAGCGGTATATAGCCGAGCGTGGGATTTTGTAGGGGGGCCAATAATTCGCGCAGAGGTTCGGTTCCTTGTTACGGCTGCCAGCTCGAATTACTTGCCCCTGCAACCTCTCGCACCACACGATTACACAGATTCTGAACTATTGCCCGCTCCCGTTTCACTTGACACGTTCAATTCCTCTAAAGTATACTAAGTTAGTCAGGTTTAATTTCCGCCACCGATTGAAGCAATCATGCCTCTTTTCAGCGCCAAACTCGATTATGCCCTTCGCGCCGTGCTCGATCTCGCGCTTCAACCGCCCGACAAGGCCTGCCAGAGCCGCGATATCGCCGCGCGCCAAAATATCCGCGGCCCCTATCTGGACCAGATCCTAGCGGTGCTCAAACGAGAGGGGATCGTCCGCAGCATCCGGGGCGCGGGTGGCGGATATACGCTGGCCAGGAGCCCGGGCCGGATTCGGATCGGTGAAATCGTCCGTGCGGTGGTCGGAGACCATCTCCTGGTTGGAGGATCCAACGGCGTTCTCGATCCGGGAGCGGCTGGAAGCGTATATGTGGTCCGGCAGTTTGAGGAGGAGATCGAATCGAAGATCGCAGATATACTGGACCAATCTACAGTCGCCGATCTCGCTTCTAAGAAGCAACGGCTGGACGACTCCCTGAGCTATATGACTGGTTTGTAAAGCGTGGTGCGTGGTGCATGAGGTAATTGCAAAACTGTTGCGAAACGAGCGAATTGCGTGATGCGTGTGTCGGTTTCGCGGCCGCATAATTCTCTCGTCGTTGCAGCAGAACAATTGAACTTCATACAACCCGAGCAACCAGGATCACACATTACACAGCGCAAGTCACGCATCGCGCATCACGGAGCAATTTATGCGAATCGCAGAAAACATAACCGAGCTCATCGGCAACACTCCGCTGGTGAAGCTCCATCGAGTCACGGACGGCGCTGCCGCAACAGTTCTCGCGAAACTGGAGTACTTTAACCCGCTCTCAAGCGTCAAGGACCGGATCGGCGTGGCGATGATCGAGGCAGCCGAGCGGGATGGCGAGGTCCATCCTGACACCGTCTTCCTGGAGCCGACCAGTGGAAACACAGGGATCGCGCTGGCGTTTGTGTGCGCGGCGAAAGGATATAAGTGCGCGTTGGTCATGCCGGATACGATGTCTATCGAGCGCCGGAAGCTCCTGCGGGCGCTTGGATCGGAGTTGATTTTGACTCCAGGCGCGGACGGCATGCCCGGAGCGATCAAAGTCGCCGAGGAGATGGCTGCGCGAGATTCCCGCTACGTCATTCCTCAACAGTTCGAGAACCCGGCAAACCCGGAAATCCACCGAAAAACCACCGCCGAAGAGATCTGGAACGACACAGGCGGCAAAGCGGATATCCTGGTGTCCGGTGTCGGCACCGGCGGCACGATCACCGGAGTGGGACAGGTGATCAAGGCTCGTAAGCCGGAGTTTAAGTGCATTGCCGTCGAGCCGGCAGACTCAGCCGTCCTATCAGGCGGGCCCCGCGGCAAACACCCAATTCAGGGAATTGGAGCCGGCTTCATCCCCGCAATCCTCGACACGACTGTGATCGACGAGATTATCACCGTCCAGAACCAGGACGCAATCGACATGGCGCGGCGGCTCGCGAGGGAGGAGGGGGTCTTTGCAGGCATCTCCAGCGGCGCAGCCGTCTGGGCGGCCGTCCAGGTAGCCAAACGGCCCGAAAATGCGGAAAAGATGATCGTGGTGATTATCCCTTCTACCGGCGAGCGATACCTATCGACGCCGACTTATGGTGATTTGGAGTAACGTCCGATCAGCGAAAAACTCACAGTTGACATCGAAGATCTCGATCAGAATACGCAATCTCGAGTAGCACAAGTCCGCAAATCTGGGAATCCTGTCTTGATTACGGTGGGCGGCGAACCAGCAGCGGTGCTCATAGATGCCGAAGAGTATTCAAGACAACAGTTCCGGATTCTACTAATGGACCGAATCGTGCGTGCGCGCCGGGACTTCTCGGAAGGACGATTCTACACCGAAGAGCAAGTCGACGCTTTTCGTGAACAGTGGCGCTGACCGAACGTGGTAGTCTTCCCTGTGGTCGGGCGACCCGTTGGCGCCACCCAACCTCCCCTTTTTCTGGTTGTATTGTTTACACCAATTTTGGTCAGCCGTATTAATATCAGCATTGACTCAGACTACTCGTTGATGTATGATCTGATTTGCGATCGGCTTGCTGCACAGTCCCCGACGTACCAAAGGTTGCACCGACCGATTTCGACCGTCATGGGCAGTAACCTGTGATCGCGAATGACACCAAAGAGGCAACGAACATGTTCTATTTCCGAAACGGCTTCTGGGTTCGGGCGGTTATGACATTGGTCGTGTTTGGGTGATTGTGTATCGGGCCCGTCTACGCACAATCGTGGAGCGATGGCGGTTGGAGCACGAACAGCCATGGCACCGGCTGGACTGCTGGATCACCAGGAAATGCCGGATACTACCCTAGCACGCCGGCAGTATATGCGTACCAGGGACAAAGCAACGCCTTAGCTTTTGCGGAGGGCATTTATCGGAAAGATTGGACTTATGTTAGTGAGGGCTCGCCACATGGCTGGTTGTACATTCGCTGGGACGTTTCAGGTACACTTGGTTTCTTCAATAATCCCCCAAATCCTGGATATACGAGTACATCCGGGGCTGTAACAGGTTCAGGTCCTCCAGACTATGCCAACTCCAATAGCCAGTTGACTTACGTTAGTGGGCTGACTGTTACCGTAATTGTCGAAGTCTCTGCTGACATAACAAATTATGGTCATGCGAGCGCATCTTCTGCGGCATCGATTTCGGACAACCCGCCAATCTAGGAGATCCGTTGTTCGGTTGGCATCGGCAACATAAACATCATCATTATGGGGTAATTAGCTTCGCTTCACCGCAGATGTTGTAAGTACATAGGAAACACTATGAGTACCTGGACTTACTCACATGCAGACGCTGAATAAAGGATTTGACAGCCTACCGACGCTGGCCTGTATTGTGTTTGGCTGCCTACCGATTAATCAAGCGTCGGGCCAGCCCTCGCCGAAAGTGGACCTCGCCGCGCGAAATATCGTCGTTGAGTCGCGCAAACTCACTTTGGCAGAGGCGCTGGGCGCCGTCTCCATTCAAACCGGATTGAACATCGTCGCCGACGACGTACCTCAACTGGCCTTTGCCGAGATGGAATTGCGAGGGACCGCCAAGCAGGCACTGGATATAATTGCCGCGAGGTTTGACTATACGTGAATCCAGATAAAGCGAGGCGATATCCTCTTTTCGAAGCGATTCGACGACGCGAAGGAACATCCGCAGTTTCATATCGCGGATGTGACAGAAGTTGCTAGATCGGTGGTGCAGCTTCTAAGCGCGTTGGGAGGCCGGCCTAGTTCGGCATCCATGGATTCCGACCTCCGAACTTTGTATAAGACGCTGACGCCCGGCCAGATTCGACTCGCAACGCATCCGGACGGCATCCTTACGCGCGATCTTCTCCCTCTGCAGCAGAAGTTGGTCTACGACGCCATGATCCACGCAGGGTTCGGTGATGTCTTCGACATTTGGGAGCTCCTTGCTTCTCAGTTGGCCGGTTTGGCGGGTTCCTCGCTAACTGTCGTCGAAGCGCCGGAGCCTCGCTCACCCGGGCCGGCGGATTCAAGCGCTCGCCCGGAAAATCAGACCGCGGCTTTCCTGGCGTATTCCTGGCATGAAAGGGGAAGAGACTACCAGATGCCGGTACCGCATCCTTTCGGAGTGTTTTTGCGGCTGCCCCAGAGAAGGTAAGATGATGGCCGTCGTGCGCCACATTCCACCAAAATACGCGGCATTGCCGCAGACTTGCTGCATTCTAACCTTATTGTGCGGCCAGTTCGCCGCAGCTCAAACAAAGTCCATCGGCCCTACCGCAGCCTTGCAGACGTCGCGCGTGCAGCTCTCGCTGGGCGAAGCAACATTGTCGGGAGTTGCTAAGTCCTTAACATCGCAGACCGGCGTACAGATAGAAGCGGTCGATTTCTTGCGAAAGCACCGTCTGATTGTTCAGATACCGTCGACCACGGCTGCAGACGCACTCAATCTTATCTGCGAGTTGAATGCCTGGACGTGGTATGAAGATAAGGCAGGCCACATAATCATCACGCGCGCGCCTCCCAAGCGGCCGCGTCGGATTGCGGATCTAGCGGAGACTCTCGGCTCCGCTTTGCCAAGGGACTGGGAGCGATTTCTCAGTCACTCGCCATCCGGAGCAGAGCCAGCCGACTGGAGAAAAGATTACTTCAAGAAAAACGGAATGTACGAAGATAGAGTGACACTTCCCGAACGGCGGAAGATCGCTGCCACCCTCGCTCAATGCTATGCGGTACAGCTTATCGCGCAGTTGGAAAGCAAACACGGCCAGGGACAGGAAATAGCCATCACTGCCCTTACCTCCGGGCAAAAGCGCGGTCTTATCAACTGTCTTGTCCTAGATACGTTAAGCACCCTGTGCGAGATCAAGGCTGCCGGCAAGATACAGCTTGGCAGGGTCCCACGCTACATGATAGAGCCGAGATCGGCGCGGATCACCCTAAAGAATGGCGGCATCTCCGTGGACGCGGTCGAGGAGATCAACGGAATGCACATCGAGCGCGGCTTCGCAGCGTCACTCACGCCGCAACAGAATTGATTTGAAGGTTGATGATGCCCATGTCTGCTTGGAATCGCGATAGATGTTTCGACAGATTCCAGGCTAATATAGGACTAGACCTACATTTCTCACTTGCCGCAGCCAACGCGATAGCAATAGTCAGTAATACTCCCTCCGAAAAAACCCCGAAAACAGCCACCCGAGAAAAGTCCCCACAAATAGCAATAGATCGGCCGCCAGCCAGGTCAACGGCGGGACGAATGCCAGCATCAGGTAGCTTAGAGTCCCCGCCACGCACTCTACTAAGAAAAACGCGCTCGGGGATTCGCGGCGGAGCCAGTAGACGAGCACCGCAAGAATTCCGAGCAGGTACGTTAGCGTAGTGGCCTCCCAGAACTCATCCCAGCTTTCGTCGTAGCTGCGGATCAAGCCGGTTGCGCCGAGCACAATTCCAACGGACAGGCCATCCACCAGTCCGGCCCATGGAGCCAGTCCCGGGTGGGATCGAACCAGGAGCAGCGAACCGACCAGAAACGCGCCGAGGGCTGTTAGTGGGCCGGCCGGCCGGCGTTTCGAATTGGCGGGGTTGCCCCGAGGCATCGTCAGTCCTCCCCGCGTCTGGCATCCTTCGGATCGTTCCAACCGTGCTCGCCGACCAGCGGGACGAACAGACAGGCGCCGCAGTCATCGGATTGGATACTACCGTCCGGATGCTTGTAGACTACGGTGAGCGTCTGGAGATCGCCGGCGCCTACCGGGATGACCATCCGTCCGCCGGGTGCGAGCTGTTCGACCAGCGGCTCGGGAATGGAAGGCGCGCCTGCGGTGACGAGGATGCGGTCATAGGGAGCCAGGGGAGGGTAACCA
>JBGPOG010000070.1:0-11843 GCA_041487935.1 Chthonomonadia bacterium
GATCCCGCTTGAAGCGCTCATCCGGGATATTCCGAGGTCTTTCAGCTTGCCCTGGTTCCATTCGATGGCGGTAATACGGTTCTGCCCTGTCTTCACGGCGGAACCGGCGATCTGCTGCCGGTTGTTGATCTGCGCCGATGCTGTCACGGAAGTTCCCGGACCTGGGAGCTTTTTGGCGCTGCCGCTTTCCCAGAGAAAAGCCCGAAACTCCTTCTTACCGGTCTGGGCGGTGAGCGCGATTTGACCCTGATCGTTGATGCCGGTTGCATAACTCATCGCGTTGGGCGCTGTCCCGATATCTTTGAGCCGTCCGTCGTTCCAGATAAAAGCGTGGTAGATAGGATTGCCCTTTGAGTCGCGTTTGCCGTTGTCCGCGTAGCCGACGATCTGACGGGAGTTGTTGATCGCAACCGGTCCCAGTTCCTGGCCGCCCGGCAGGAACCCCAGGTCGACAATGCGATAGGCGCTAGGCGCCGGAGGCAGGGATTCCCACGGATAAGAGTTGAAATAGAAGTACAGGAAGATCGCCATGGCAGTTAGCACTGCCGGCAGCAACAGCGGAGCCCGCTTCCAGAGCCAGTGGACGGCGAGAACGACGGCCGCCAAGATCAGACCAAAAGCGCCATACTTTTTCGCGAGGGAGCGAAGCCAGGTGACGTTCATCTCTTGTGCCCGATCCGGCGCCGGGTCCGTTCCCGCGCCTAACATTGACATGTTCGCAATTTTACTCTGAAACGACGCGTAATTCAAGCCGAGATGGTTGCAATGAAGGCGAATCATTTGCACCCGGCGTTACCGTTCTTGGCGCTGGATTTAGCGCGAATTATTCGCCACTACCTCTAGTCGACGAAATTCCAGCCCTAAAATCAAGATCTTGCAATGAAGGCCGGACAAACTTATGTCACAAAACGATTCTCAACATTCAGATACGCCCGCCCCGCCGCCGTTGTGGCCGGCGTCCTGGATCACACATCAGGATACGTTCCAGCGGCCCGTTGGGATTTATCATTTTCGAAAATCCGTTTCGCTGGACTCAGTGCCCACGTCGTGTCGCGTCCGCGTGACGGGCGATAACCGCTACCAGCTTTTCGTGAATGGCGGTCGTGTTTCCTGGGGGCCCGCGCGCGGAGACCTGGACCACTGGCGTTACGAAACGGTCGATCTTGCGCCGCACATCAAGCCGGGAAAGAATGTGGTCGCCGCGGTCGTCTGGTACCTCGGAGATTATGCCGGCTGGAACCAGATGGGTTTTGCTCCACGGTTTCTGCTCTGTCCGGACGAAGACTCCGCCAAATCGTTCGCGACGCCGAATGGTTGGAAAAGTATGCGCAGCGAAGCATACAGCATCGTTCCTCTAAATCATGCGGAGAGCCTGGGTTACTCCGTTTGCGAAGCTTGCGAAAGATTGGACGCGGCCAAACATCCGTGGGGATGGGAAGAGATCGCGTTCGACGACTCGGCGTGGTCGAATTCAGCCAATCTCGGAACGGCAGGTCCGAGAGGCGCGCGGGATGGGCCCCCGCCTTATCAGCTCGTCCCGCGCCCGTTCCCGATGATGGAGGAGGTCAAGCAGTCGATTGGAGCGGTGGTCAGGTCCGGCGGAGTGGTGGCGCCGAATCACCGCATTGGACCCGGCGAGGCGCTGACAATTCCCGCAAATACACAGGTGAAGATCCTGGTCGATCGCGGGCATCTGACCACGGCCTATCCGGTTTTGAGCGTTGCCGGCGGCGCGGGGTCGGTCATTCGTCTTCGCTACGCGGAAGCGCTGTGGGATGGACGCCAAAAGGGCAATCGCAACCAGATCGAAGGGAAAGTCTGCCGCGGATTTCACGACGAGTACGTACCGGACGGCCAAGAGCGCACTTTCCGTCCTCTCTACTGGCGGACGTTTCGTTATCTCCAGATCGAAGTGCACACTGGCGGCGTCCCCCTGGCGATCGAGGACTTGACGTGCGATTACACCGGATACCCGTTCGCCGAAAAGGGCCGGTTTGCCGGCAGCGATCCGTCCCTTTCCAATATCTGGGAGACCGGCTGGCGAACGGCCCGCCTGTGCGCCCACGAGCACTATATGGATTGCCCATACTACGAGCAGCTTCAATACGGCGGCGACACGCGGATTCAGTGCCTGGTGTCGCTGTACGTCGCGGGCGACGACCGGCTGATGCGCAACGCGATACGGCAATTGGACGACTCCCGGATTCCCGCCGGTCTCACGCACAGCCGTTACCCGTGCAGGCTGCCGCAGATGATCCCGACTTTCGCGCTGTGGTGGGTCGAGATGCTTCACGATTTCTGGATGTTCCGGGATGACCCGGCGTTCGCGCGCGATATCCTGCCCGGAACGCGCGGAGTTTTCGACTGGTTCGAGCGGCGCCTCGATTCCAGCGGTCTGCTCGGACCGCTGCCCTGGTGGAACTTCGTGGATTGGGTGCGGATCTGGAAGAGCGGAGTGCCGCCCGGCTCGGACGAAGGCGGCTCGTCCATCATCAGCCTGCAGCTTGCGATGACGCTGCAGCATGCGGCTGAGATGGAGCGGGCGCTGGGACGGAAGGAGTTCGCGGCTCACTATATTGGCCTTGCGCGCCGGATTACCGGGGCCGTTCACAAGCACTGTTGGGACGCATCGAAAGGCCTCTTCGCGGACACGCCGAAGCGGGATACCTTTAGCCAGCACGCGAATATCCTGGCAATCCTCACCGATACGGTTCGCGGAGAGCAGGCGCGGGCGGTTGCCGAGAGAATCCAGCCCGCCGGCCCGATGCCACCTGGGCGACGGTACCGCCCGGCCAGGGCAACCTCTGCTCCCGCCGCGGGAACAACCGCGGCAGCGGCCGCAGACATCGCGCAAGCGACCTACTACTTCCGCTTCTACCTTCACCGCGCGTTGCGGAGGGCGGGTCTCGGAGACGGGTATCTCGAGTGGCTGGAGCCGTGGCGGACGATGCTTTCTATCGGCCTTTCGACCTGGGCGGAAGAGCCCGAGCCGACGCGGTCGGACTGCCATGCGTGGAGCTCGCACCCGAACATCGATCTGCTGGCGACCGTGCTCGGTATCGAGCCGGACGCGCCCGGATTCGCCCGCGTGAAAATCGAGCCGCATTTGGGCACGCTCGAGTGGGCAGAAGGCGCGGTTCCGCATCCCAAGGGTGAGATTCAGGCGCGCTTCGAAAAGCGAAGTGACGGCCTGAATGTCCGAATCACCTTGCCTTCGGGCGTTACGGGCCGACTGATCCACGGCGGAGTAGAACTGCCGCTGCGGGCAGGAGCGCAGGAGTTGAGGGTCCCATAGGAATGATTCGCCGCCTGATCAAGTATCCGATTCCATTTTGTCTCCTCATTAGCGCCGCGATGCCATGCCGCGCTCAGGATCAGGAGGCGGACCTGAACGTTGAGACCGGCGGATCCGGCGTGGCGCGGGTCCGGCTATTGCTGCTCTATACTCCGCCGGACGCAGAGGCAGTCAAACGCCGGTTGGAAACCGTGCTTGGGGGCCCCTTATTAGACGCGAAAATCGAGCCCCGGAGAACCAGCCGCTACCGGCGCTGGACTCTAACGGGCATATCGAGGCCGGCTCTTCGAAGGGACGGATTTGTGGTCCGTGGAACTCTGGCTCCGTCTGCTTTAATCGATGGTAACAATTCGGACCTGAGCTGGATAACGCTAACCTTTTCGCATCCTCGGACTCCCGGGATGCAGATCCCGCCCGACGCCATAACGCAGCCGTCCGGCCGCCGCAAAATCGACTGGTATGTCCAGTACTATGTCCCTCGCGACCATCTCCCGGTCATCGAATTCACCTTCGGCTACCCCACTACCATGGTATTTGCCGCGTTTGCTGCTGTCTTTATCGCGTTTGTGCTGCCATTCGCAATCTCACTCAGAGTGCGCGCCGTTGCGCTTAGAAATCCACCGGACAATCGGGAAGGCAATTGGTTCGGCTATTGGCGGTTTCTGAATGGAATTGGTGCTTGTGCACTCGTAATTTGGTTCGCCGTTCTTGGAGTGTTTAAGCTCGATGACGTCATTTACTTTGCTGCAGCGAGATACGCTGGAAGCGGAGCCTGGATAGTTGAGACCGCCGCCTGGTTCGGTCCGCCGCTGCTGCTTATGACAGCAAACAGCCTGCTCGCCTATCCGGTATTCGAACGGGTGCGCGAAAACTGGTACACACCGGCAGAATACGCTCAAATCGCACTGTTGAGTGTCGGATTGCGCGTTGTCCCGTTGGTGTTTTTTGTGTTTGGCGTCCATTTCTTGATGGCGCCGGATCGGGCGCCGGTTGGTGTGATTTTGCTCGTGATGACTTATGTGTCCCTCGTATCCCTTAACCGGGCTTACGCCCGGGCTGCCGACGTTCGGCCGCAATCTCTGACAATCGGCGAGCTACGCGATAGGATATTTGTCCTTGCTGCGCAGTGCAAGGTCAAGATCGAGCAAATCTACGTCATTCCCGCCGGCAAAGGCCGGATGGCGAACGCCTTTGCCTCTTCAGGAAACACAGTCTTGCTGACAGACTATCTGCTCCAACATATGAGCAAGCGCGAGGTCGACGCAGTCGTCGCACATGAGCTCACCCATTTGAGACGCCAGCATCCAAAACATCTGTTTTGGGCTCTCGTGTCCGTTTTCCTATTTCCGGCGTTCTTCTACTTTTTCGATCGCGACTTCATTGAGCTCGGCCGGTGGGCAGTCCTCGCGCCGGTTGGCATCCTCGCAGGAATGCCGATATTCTATGCCGTTTCGCGCCGTTTCGAATGGACGGCCGACGCGGGCGCTGTAAAGCTCACCAACGATCCAAAGGCGCTTTCGAGCGCCCTTGCGAAGCTCGCGCGGCTTAATCTGGTGCCGCTCGACTGGAGCCGCCATACCGAGCGGATGCTCACGCATCCATCCATGACCAGACGAATTGAAGCCATCGCGAAGGTTTCCGGCGTGCCGGTCGAACAGCTCACGGCGGTCGACGAAACGGCCGAGCCTGAGGACCGATATCCCTTGCCGCCGATCATCGCGGAGAAGTCTCCCATCTTCGCCACCGAGTACAAAGCCCGCGCGGCCTTCCGCAATTCGTGGATCATGATTGGAACGATCACGGTGATCCCAGCGGTTTGCGTTGCGCTCATCGGATCGGCGGGCGCAGATGGCTGGACCTCATTCGTTGTAAGTCTATTAATCACGACTTCGGCGCTGATCGCACAAATGAATTGGATCGGACTCTGGGGCTACGCGAAGCAGGAGAGGCTCCTTCGCGAGCGGCTGGCGAATGAGGGGATTATATTGCCGCCGACCGCTGAATTCGTTGCGATGTCTCCTGCCGACCGTCCACGCCTGTTCGAAGGGTTCTATGATTGGGACATCGGGTTCCTTGTCCTAAGTGGCGGCAAGCTGATCTACCTAGGCGCCCACTCTCGTTTTGAGCTTTCGCGGGACAAGATTGAATCGGTCCGCCTCGGAACGGGACCTCCGGTTTGGCTCCGTTCGCCTCGTGTCTATATCGCCTGGCGACGTATGCCCGAGGCGCCCCTGCACGTGTTCAATTTGCGCGCGGCAGACGTGGGCACTTTGATTGCGTTGAAAAAAGCGGTGAATGACCTTGAGAACCGAATTGAGGCCTGGCACGCCCACGTGGCCGTCGAAGAAGCGAATGTCGAACTCCCAGCGCTTGGCGATCCGGCGAACACGGTCGTAACCAGCGCGTCCCCGAAAAAACTCTTACGCTTTCGAACGATATTCGGAAGCCTGATTTTTGTAGAGCTTGTTGCCGCGGCGCTATGCGTGCTATTTCAGTTCCCGTTCGATCCGAGTGAGGGAGGCCGCGCATGGATCCTCATGTCGGTTGTGGGTTTCGTCTATTTGCTGCAATTCCTTCCCTATGTCTTCTACCGCGAGCCGAAAACAGACGCCGGTTCAACAGTGATCCAAGCAGCGGCGCTCCTGATTCAACGACATCAAGATGAGTTCACGATTCCGGCACCCTGAAGCCTTCACGAGGCAGAACAGCCCATCCCCACAGTATGAATCTGCAAGAACGGCCCTTCGATCCATATCTTACGCTTCTCAATCCGCCGTTTGGCGGATTTTCTTTTCCCGGCCAAACCCTATAATGGAACAACGGTCTGCGGGCGCCCGTTCTTTGATTTCAACATTCGCTCGCGAGCATACGAGAAAGGCATGTTAGCCACAGAGATACTATAGCTCCCGCGGGATATTATCGAAAGGCAAGTTCGAATGAATCGCAACCCGATCACCATCGACGGTAACGAGGCTGCCGCCTATATTGCATATAAGACCAACGAGGTTATCGCGATCTATCCGATTACCCCGTCCACGGCGATGGGCGAATCCTCAGACGCCTGGGCCGCGAGCGGGATGACCAATATTTGGGGCAGCACGCCTCGCATTCAAGAGATGCAGAGCGAAGGGGGCGCGGCGGGAGCGGTTCACGGAGCTCTTCAGGCCGGCTCCCTGACGACGACGTTTACCGCCAGCCAGGGCCTGTTGTTGATGATCCCAAATATGTATAAGATCGCCGGTGAGCTGACGAGCGCGGTGTTCCATATTGCCGCGAGGTCACTCGCCACCCAGGCGCTCTCGATATTCGGTGACCACAGCGACGTGATGGCGACCCGCGCCACCGGATGGTCGATGCTTTTCTCGAATTCCGTCCAGGAAGCGATGGATTTCGCGCTGATCGCCCAGGCAAGCACCTTGCGCTCCCGTGTGCCGTTTCTCCACATCTTCGACGGCTTCCGCACCTCGCACGAAGTCATGAAGGTAGATCAAGTCTCGGAAGATGTCATCCGCGAGATGATCGATGACGAGCTCGTGCGGGCGCACCGTATGCGGGCCCTATCTCCCGACCATCCCGTCATCCGCGGGACCACGCAGAATCCGGATGTCTATTTCCAGGCTCGCGAGACCGTTAATCCGTATTATGGGTGCGTTCCTGAAATCGTCCAGGCGGAGATGGACCGTTTCGAGAGATTGACGGGCCGCCAGTACAAAATTTTCGAGTACATCGGCGCTCCAGACGCTGAGCGCGTGATGGTCCTTATGGGATCAGGCTGCGAGGCGGCCGAGGAAGCGGTGAACGCGCTTAACGAACGGGGAGAAAAGGTTGGCCTGCTTAAGATTCGCCTCTACCGGCCATTCGCGAGTGAGATGTTCGTCAAGGCGCTGCCGGAGACCGTCCGCGCCATCGCGGTCCTCGATCGCACCAAAGAGCCCGGAAGCGCCGGGGAGCCATTGTATCAGGACGTCGTTACCGCGCTTAGCGAAAGCCTTGCCTCCGGCAGCATGCCTTTTGAGAAGTATCCGAGGACCATCGGGGGACGATACGGGCTCTCGTCCAAGGAGTTTACGCCGGCAATGGTCAAGGCGGTCTTCGACGAGCTTTCGAAGCCGGGGCCGAAGAACCACTTTACAATCGGAATCTGCGATGATGTAAGCCATACGAGCCTCGAGTTCGACCCCAGCTTCCAAACGATCCCGGATGGCACCATCCAGGCCATCTTCTGGGGGCTTGGATCCGACGGGACCGTCGGCGCGAACAAGAACTCCATCAAGATCATTGGCGAAGAGACGGACAACTACGCTCAGGGCTATTTCGTGTACGACTCGAAGAAATCCGGTTCTGTGACGATATCCCACCTCCGCTACGGCCCGAAACCGATTCACAGCACCTACCTCGTGCAAAAGGCGGAATTCGTGGCGGTCCACCAGTTCAACTTTGTGGACAAATATCCGGTTCTCGACCAGGCGGCCGACGGCGCAACATTCCTACTGAACAGTCATTATGGCGCGGACGAAGTCTGGTCTCATCTCCCGGTGAATATTCAGGAGCAGATCATCGAGAAGAGGCTCAAGCTCTACGTAGTGGATGCCTATCGAATCGCCCGGGAGGCGGGAATCCCCAACCGAATTAACACCGTAATGCAGACCTGCTTCTTTGCGCTGAATGGCCTCATTCCAAAGGAAGACGCGATCGCGAAGATCAAGGAGACAATTCGAAAGAGCTACGGCAAGCGCGGAGAGGCGGTTGTCCAGAAGAACTTCGCGGTGGTTGACGAGACGATTGCGCACCTCCATGAGGCGGCCGTGCCGAGCGCACCGGGACCCGAGCATGGATTCCAAACGGAGAGCCACATTCCACTCGACGCGCCGGAATTGGCGAGAAGCGTAATCGCTCCGATCATCGCCGGCAAGGGAGATGCGATCCCTGTGAGCGCGCTCCCCGCGGACGGAACCTATCCATCCGGAACGGCGAAGTGGGAAAAACGGAACATCGCGCAATTCATTCCTGCCTGGGAATCGGATCTCTGCATCGAATGCGGCAAGTGCGTGCTGGTTTGCCCGCATTCGGTGATCCGGGCGAAAGTCGCCGATGCGGCGGCGTTGGCGGATGCGCCGGAAGGCTTTAAGACGATACCGGCCAAATGGCGGGAACTGGCCGACCAGCAGTACACAATTCAAGTGTCGATCGAGGATTGCACCGGCTGCGAGCTTTGCGTAAACGTCTGCCCAGTGACAGACAAGACCGATGCGGACCGCAAGGCGCTGAATATGCACGCGAAGCACGAAATCCACGAGCGCGAATCCGGATACTGGGATTACTTCCTGAAGCTGCCGGAGATTCACCGCGGCGACGGCCTGAAGTTCAACAATATCAAGAACGTGCAGCTTCTTCAGCCTCTCTTCGAATTCTCCGGCGCCTGTTCCGGCTGCGGCGAGACGCCGTACATCAAGCTCCTGAGCCAGCTCTTCGGAGACCGGGCGATCATTGCGAATGCCACGGGATGCTCGAGCATCTATGGAGGCAACCTCCCGACGACGCCATGGACGAAGAATCCGGAGGGCCGCGGCCCGGCGTGGAGCAATTCGCTGTTCGAGGACAATGCCGAGTTCGGCCTGGGAATGAGGCTTGCCGTAGCTCACCAGACGCAGCACGCACGGCACCTGCTGAACGAGCTTCGCCACCGAGTAGGGGACGAGCTGGTAGATTCCATTCTGGCAGCCGGCATGAGCGACGACCATGGCATCGCGGAACAGCGGGATCGTATCGAGAAGCTCAAACTCAAACTTCATGAAATCGAGCAGCCGTCCGCGCGAGACCTCCTCGCGCTTGCCGACGTGCTCGTGAACAAGAGTGTCTGGATCGTCGGCGGAGACGGTTGGGCGTACGACATCGGTTATGGCGGCTTGGATCACGTCCTGGCGACGGGCGCCAACGTCAACATCCTGGTGCTGGATACCGAGGTCTATTCGAATACCGGCGGGCAGGCCAGCAAATCCACATCGCGCGGTGCGGTGGCCAAGTTCGCCGCAGGCGGGAAAGCGCAGCGCAAGAAGGACCTTGGCAAGATGGCGATGGCGTACGGAAACGTGTACGTTGCTCAGGTGGCGATGGGGGCAAATGACGCGCAGGTGGTCAAAGCGTTCATAGAAGCGGAGGCCTATGACGGACCGTCGATCATCATCGCTTACGGCCATTGTATCGCCCACGGCATCGACATGAGCCATGGCTTGAGCCAGCAGAAGCTTGCCGTGGAATCGGGTTACTGGCCGATCTACCGCTACAATCCGCTTCTGATCGCTGAAGACAAATCTCCGTTCCAGCTCGACTGCAAAGAACCGTCGATCCCGTTGCGCGACTATATCTACACGGAGAGCCGGTTCAACATGCTGCAAAAAAGTAATCCGGAGGAGGCCGAGCTTCTCCTTGCCGAGGCTCAGGCAGACGTTGTTCAGCGCTGGAAATCCTACGAGCTGATGGCTAAAGGAACCGGAGTTTAACTGGAGGAACGGAAATGGCGAAGCGTATCAACCAGGATCGCTGCATTCAATGCGGCATCTGCCTGCCGGTGTGTCCGAATGGCGGCATCTCGGAAGTCGATGGAGACTTCATCATCGCCGAGTCGCTTTGCTCCGAGTGCTACGGAGTCTCACCGACTCCAACCTGCGCGGACGTCTGCCCGGTCGGAGCTGTGACAAACGGATCGGAGATCGTGGAACCGACCGCGGTTCTCGCGGGTCGCGCCGCCGTTCTACGCCCGGATCTGTTCCCGCGGGATTGACGCACTTTGCAGATTGCCCAATCTTTCATCCCTCTCCCAAGATTAAATGAGGGGCGGGTCGTTTAGCGGTCGCGATGGGCAGTCTTCTCGTTTGAGACTCATGTCCGAAATACCTCTTGTTCCCCGCGTAGCCTCGTCAACGCCTTTGTGTACAGGTATCCCGTTGCAATATCACCGTAATGTTACCGGTTTTGGCTGGCTTTATTGCTGGGCTGGTAATTGGCACAGTTCATGCAATCGGGTGATTGGTCTGGCCGCCAAGATACTGGTGCGTTTCCCGGTTTTCGAGCGTCATAGCTGAGACCGCGAGTCGAATCCCCGTTCAGAACACGACACTGAGCCTTGGCTGCGACCTATTCAATTGGCCGGCGACAGAATCGGACAAGGAGAAGCGATGAGAAGCCTTACGACTCACTTCAGCAAGGCGCTTGTAGTGATGTCTGCCGTGTTGTCGATTGGCGCAGTTTCGGCCAATCGGGCTGCCGGGGACGAGTTGATCGTCGCGACGTTTGGCGACAACACCGTGCTGAACTACGACTCGGCAAGTGGCGCGTTCCGTGGCAAGTTCGCTACGCTGCCCGCTAACGCGGGACTTTCGCATCCCACCTTTGGACCGGACGGCAACCTGTACGTAGAGGGCGAGAATTCCCATGCGATCTATAAACTGGACGGCAAGACCGGGGCGAAACTAGCCGATTTCGTTCCCGCCAATAGCGGCATCCTGCCGCTCCCGTTCGGAATCAGGTTCCGAAACGGCATTGCCTACATCGGCAACTTTGCTTCCGATGCGGCCTTCACCCATGGCAATATCCTCAAATTCGATGCTACGACCGGAGCCTTCCTCGGCCTGTTCGCTGATGTCGCCGGGTGGGTGGGCGGATTCGACTTCGGCGCCGATGGCAACGTGTATGTGGCTCTGAGGAACACGAACCGAGTGGACGTTTACAACGGAACCACCGGCGCGTTCATCAAGACCCTTATCCCCAAAGTGTTCGATGAGACGCCCGGCAGTTTCTTTACCGGCTGCTCGATGCTGGAGTTCGGGCCTGACGGCAACCTGTATATATCGCGTTTCTCCGGGCTGGCCGGCTTGGGCGTCGTCATGAAGAGATACACGCCTGCCGGGGCGTTCATCGGCAACGTCATCACTGATTCGTACTTCGAGACGAACCTGGCCAACCAGTTTGCGTTCGCCCCGGGCGGCATCATCGACATCCTCGATTCTACAACGGGTGCGATCCGTCAGTACGACCGCGTTACCGGAGCGTTTCTCAGGACACTTGCGTCCAATATCGCTGGGGGGCCGACGGGAATCGCTTACCGACCGGTGGTCCCGGCAGACGACCTTTTCGTCGCAACGTTCGTCGACAATGTGGTGCTGAACTTCGACTCCGCCAGCGGCGCTTTCCGCGGAAAATTCGCCACCCTGCCGGCTAATGCGGGACTTTCGCACCCAAACTTCGGGCCGGACAGCAACCTTTACATAGAAGGCGAGCAATCCCACGCGATTTACAGGTTAGATGGCAAGACCGGAGCGAAACTAAACGACTTTATTCCCGCCAACAACACCCTCCTGCCGCTCCCGTTCGGCATCCGGTTCCGCAACGGCATCGCCTACATCGGTAACTTTGCTTCCGATGCGGCTTTCACTCACGGCAACATCCTCAAATTCGACTTCGCGACCGGAACTTTCCTCGGTCTCTTCGCCGATGTTGCCGGGTGGGTTGGCGGCTTCGACTTTGGTGCTGACGGCAACCTGTACGTGGC
>JBGPOG010000071.1:0-11817 GCA_041487935.1 Chthonomonadia bacterium
CTCCCCTTCTCATTCCCCGTCGTCAAAACCACGTAGGATTTCGATACGGCACAGGTAGCGCCTGGGAACGCCAGGCCTTCCAGCGTGCTGAAACTCAGGGACCCGGTGCGTCATAAAGGTTTAACGTAAGATGCCCTACGACATCCGCACTGTCTCCCCCAACGACTCTGCAGAGCGGTAGCTGGCGTCGATGATCTCCTGGATTGCCAGCAGGTGCTCGACATTGGTCTTTGGATTCCGGCCCGTCCGGATGCAGTCAAGCATCTCCGGCTGGGTCTTTGTGCGGCCCATGAAGGCATCGCGCGTGCTGGGATCGGTGTCCGGATTGAACTGCTTGTCGATCGTCCAGGGCCGGCCGCCCCGCTCGCGCGTGGTATGGTAGGTGGCGGTATCGATGGCTTTGGCATCGTCCCCGTCGTTGATCGGCCAAACGCGCTCGATGACCAGCGTCCCCTTACTGCCGACCAACCGGAATCCCATGCGCTCCAGGTCCGTATGCATCGCCCACGCGGCGTTCACGTTGAGCGTAACTCCATTTTGAAGCTGCGCGTAGACCTGGATGCGCCGCTCGACGTCGTACTTCCCGTTGGGATCGGCCGCGCCCCCTCCGTAGGGGCCATAACCGGGAGCGCCAGGCTCGGCTTTATGGAAGGTCCGCGCGGAAACCGATTTCGTCTTGGGCCAGCCCATAACTCCCAGGGTCCATCCGAGCAAGTGTGGCATCAAGTCGATGCCCGGACCGCCTCCGCTTTTCTCTTTGATCCCGAACCACAGTCCGTAGAACGGGATGCCGCTGCGGCGCGTCCACCAGGCGTCCACGGTTTGCAGCTCGCCGAACGCGCCCTCGCGGTAGAGATCTTCCGCCAGCAAATAGTTAGGCGTGTAGTTATTGTTGAGCTGAGCGGCCCCCACCCGGCCGGATTTACGCCACGCCGCCACGATGTTCCGAGCGCCCTCCAGCGTGTTGGACGCCGGCTTCTCCAGGAGGACGTGCATTCCAGCGGCGAAACACTTGACCGCGACCGGTTCGTGCAGGAAGTTCGGAAGGCAGATGCTCACGGCATCGACGCCCGACGATCGGACGAATTCATCCACGTCCGTGAACAGGAACCCCTGTTTTCCGGGAACCGGCAGGCCCTCCCCGGAATACGTCTGTTCGACGACGGACCACTTTTCAGGAACTGCATCGCAGACCGCCGAGAGTTGAACGCCCTGGCGGCGAAGATTCAGCCACCCCTGAAGATGGAACTTGCCGATCCCGCCGTAACCGATGACGCCAACCTTAACCGGGCCATTTGTGCTCATTTCTCTATTCCTTTGCAAACTGGGCGTCAAACGCTATCGCGCTGGGTTTGAAGTCCGCCTTTTTCGTAAACTCGCAAGCTTCTCGCGCGCCATGTTCCCGGTCCATGCCGCTGTCTTCCCATTCGATGGAGAGCGGTCCCTGGTATCCGACCGAGTTGAGCGCGCGGATAATCTCTTCGAAGTTGATCGAGCCATGGCCAAGGCTGCGGAAGTCCCAGAATCGCTCCGGATTTCCGAAATCCACGTGCCCGCCGAATACCCCCACCCTCTTTGGAGTCGGTGACCAATAAACGTCCTTCATGTGGACGTGAAAGATGCGGTCCCCGAATTCGTAGATGAACCGCACGTAGTCCACGCCCTGATATCCGAGATGGCTGGGATCGTAGTTGAAGCCGAAGCACGGATGGTTGCCGAGTGCGTCCAGAGTCCGCTTCGCGGAGGCGACGTCGAAGGCGATCTCAGTCGGATGGACTTCCAGCGCAAACTTCACTCCGCACTCTTTGTACACTTCGAGGATCGGAATCCAGCGCTCCGCAAGCAGCTTGTAGCCGGAGTCAATCTGGCCGGGAACGACCGGAGGGAACGAATAGAGGAGATGCCAGATGGAGGATCCTGTGAAACCGTTTACCACAGAAACTCCGAGGTTCTTCGCGGCTCGGGCCGTCTGTTTCATCTCCTCGGCGGCGCGCTGGTTGACGCCTTTGGGATCGCCGTCGCCCCAAATCTGCGGAGATAGAATGGCCTTATGGCGCTCATCGATATTGTCCAGCACAGCCTGGCCCACGAGGTGGTTGCTGATCGCATACGTTTTCAATCCGTGCTTGGATAGGCCGTCGTGGCGCGATTTGCAGTAGGCCGCCGCATTCGGACCGGTGGCCTGTGAAACTTCAAAGTGATCTCCCCAGCATGGGAGCTCGATTCCGTCATAGCCGAAATGGGCGGCCTTTTCGCAAATGAGTTCGAACGGCAGGTCCGCCCACTGGCCGGTGAAGAGTGTGACTGGTCGTGCCAACTCTGGCCTCCTTCTTGGGAAAAGCGTTTCATTACATGGAAGCCGCAAATGAACGCGAATAGACACACATTCCAATGAGGTATTCGTGTCCACTCGCGTTCATTCGCGGAGGGTTTGTCTAGGGCTTATCGTTTCCCTGCAGACGCGCCGATTCCTCCTTAATTCCGGCACTGACATAACGATCGTCATTTCATCGTCCATCCTCCCGAAGCGAGCCACGAATTGAGAAGGATTTCAGCACTCTATCCTAGAACGTTCTTGACGTATCGCGGCCGCGCCGCGCTGAATGCGGCGAGACATGCACTGGAGGAGATATGTCCAATCAAATAGGCGTAAACACTTGGACCTGGGTTTCGCCGCTAAAGACCTCCGACTGCTCCACGCTAATTCCAAAGGTTAAGCAGATGGGATTCGACGTAGTGGAACTCCCGCTCGAAGACATCTCGCTGCTCGACGCAGGAGCGATACGTGGAATGCTCGAGGACAGCGGTCTTGGTGTGACGGTCTGCGGCGCCTTCGGGCCCAGCCGCGATTTATCCAGCGACGATCCCGCAATCGTCGGTCAAGCCCTGGATTACATTCGAGAATCTCTCGATTTCTGCCAAACCGTAGGCGCGGAGGTCTATGCTGGGCCAATCTATGCCGCTGTCGGTAAAGCTCGCCACTTACCCGCGGATGAGCGCAAAGCGGAGTTCCAGCGCGCTGTGAACGGGCTCGGCAAGGCTGCGGCGCTCGCGCAGGATCGGGGCGTTCGCCTGGCCATCGAGCCTCTTAATCGGTTCGAGACCGACGTGATCAATACGGCGAAGCAGGCGCGCGAGGCGGTCGATCGAGTCAGCCACCCCGCTCTGGGCATCCATCTCGACACTTTCCACATGAACATCGAGGAAGATAGCGTTTACGATGCGGTGCTGACTGCCGGAGACAAACTCTTCCACGTCCATGCCAGCGAGAGCAATCGTGGAACGCCGGGCAAGGGTCTGGCTGATTGGCAGCAGCTAGGCCGCGGCCTGAGAGAGGCCAAGTACAACGGCCCAATCGTTATCGAGACGTTTACTCCGGACGTTAAGGAGATCGCTCGGGCGGCGGCCATCTGGCGGCCATTGGCACCGTCGCAAGACTATATCGCGACCGAAGGCCTGCGGTTCTTGCGCGGGTTGCTGTGATGTTCGTGATTAGACATAACTACAACTGACGCAATTGCAAGGGTCAGCCATGTCGTCATCCCGAGCATTTTACCGCGCCTAACGCGGCGTTGAGCGTAAGAAACTGTCACAGCCCCCGTCATCCCGTAGGGATCTGTTTTTGAATTTGCAAGTCGACATTCGTGCACTAAACGGTGAAGTTTCTTAGGAGGTGCGAGGGATCTGCTCTTGGACCCTGCGGCTGGCCAAATCATCCGGCGAAAAGCAGACTCCCTCGTACCTCGGGATGACGAATCTGTCTCGCCGCACTAATTCGAAGGATATTCATGCGATCATTTAGAACAAATGCCACTCGAACTATTCTAGCCCTCGCCTCGCTCGCTGCAGTCGCGTTTGTTTGGCGGGTTTTGCCAAGCCAAGCCTCACGAAACTCTTCGGCGAAAGGCGAGATCACCTGGAAAAAAATCGTCCTAGACAAAGAATTTCGCTCCGAAGGCGTCACGGTGGCAGATGTCAACCGCGACGGCAAACCGGACGTGATCGCTGGTAACTTCTGGTACGAGGCCCCGAATTGGACGCCGCATGAAATCCGCCCCGCGCAGAAGTTCGACGGCGCCACCGGATATTCGAATAGCTTCTTGAATTTCACGATGGATGTGAACGCTGACGGATGGCCGGACCAGATCTGCATTGGGTTTCCGGGCGATAAGGCCGTCTGGCGTGAGAATCCTGGGAAGAAGGGCGGCCCCTGGAACGAACACGTCATCTGGCGGAGCGCCTGCAACGAAAGCCCGCATTTTGCCGACCTGCTCGGCACCAAGAAGCCTGTCCTGGTGTTCCCCTACGATGAATCGACCATGGCATGGTATGAACCCGGCAAAGACCCGTCGGCCGAGTTTACTGCCCATGAGATCAGCATCCCCAAAGCCCCTGGAACCCAGCGATTTTCTCACGGAATGGGAGTCGGCGATATCACGGGTGATGGGCGCGCCGACGTATTGTGTACGGATGGTTATTGGGAAGCGCCCCGTGATCGCCGCCGAAGCCCCTGGAAGTTCATTCCGGCCAAATTGGGACCGCCATGCGCGCACATGCTCGTATATGACGTGAACGGCGACGGCGTTCCAGATGTTATTACGACTTCCGCGCACAATATCGGAATCTGGTGGTGGGAGCAGAAGAAGGGATTGACCGGACCTGAATTCGAGCAGCACGTCATCGACACGAGCTTCTCACAGTCGCATTCCGCCGTGCTGGCCGACATTAATGGCGACGGCTTGATGGATTTCGTAACCGGCAAGCGATTCTGGGCGCACGGTCCAACGGGAGACGTCAACCCCGGCGACCCGGCGGTGATCTACTGGTTCGAGCTGAAGCGGAAAAACGGCAAGGTCGAGTGGATCAAGCACCAGGTCGACGACGATTCCGGGGTCGGGACGCAATTCTGCGTCGCGGATGTTAACAAGGACGGACATCAGGACATCATTACGGCCAACAAGAAGGGCGTCTTCGTCTTTCTGCAGCAAAGGTCGCGTTAGTAAACATGGAATCGAAAAGGCCTGGCAATAGCCGTTCTCGACGGCTGCCGTTTATCCTGTTGGCATTAATCGTGACCGCCGTTCTATTAGCCTGGATGGGCTGTCCCGGTTCTCCGCCACCAAACCAATTGCACATAGCCAAGCCCGATCTATACGACAGAATGGTCTCGGCTTTTTCCGATGCAGTCTATGCGTTACAAGTTTGCGACCAACACCGGATTTCGGTCGTCGTTCCCCGTCCAACTCAGATTTACCCCGATGAGCCGGCAGGGTGGATCAACGTCGCGGTAATGAAAATTCGGATTAACGACGCGCCGGCAGCAAAGAAAGCTCTCCAGAAAGCCCGTGAACTGGCCCCGAACAACGCAGATGCCGAGTACATCGACGGAATGCTCGAAAAACTGCAATACCATATGCCGCAAGCGGCAGTGCTGTTCGAGAAGGCGATCAACATCGATCCCAATTACTTGAAGGCGAGGTACGGCTTGTTTGAAGCCTCGGTCGCCCAGGGTACGCCCGAAACAAACGCCAAGGCTGTGGAACAACTCAAAGCGATTCTCCAGACCAGCCCGCAAAATGTAGTCGTGCTCCTCGAGTTAGCTAAGCTCCAAGCAGTCAGCGATCCCACGGGACTTAGGGAGACAGTCGTTCGGCTTACTACGCTCTCGTCAGCTTGGAAGCCCGACGCTCGAGCAAAGCTTACCGAAATCGCCAAAGCGGTTGCCGCCAACAAAGCTACTCCATCCGACCTGATAGTTGTCTGGAATGTAGTCAAAGGTGAACCCCAGGCACAGCTCGCGCGGATGGAGTTAACGACGCTGGATTCGCAAGCACGGGTCGACCCGATAGACCACTTCATAAAACTGAAGAACCCCCCGCCTGGACCGGCGGCGCCGGACGACAAGCTATCATTCACCGAACAACCTATGTTGGACGCTACTCACGGCCCTTTGCTCGCCAGGACGATAACGCTCGCCCCGGAGCTTAGAAAGGAGCAGGCTGATCCTTATAAACTCCTACCTGCGGACGAAGGTCCGACGGGCATTGTAATCGCTGATTCAGCCGGGTTGACGATCTCGATCGGAGGCCAGGCCCAGAGGATAAGCTTTCCTCTGGCCGGGCCCGGACAGCCAATTAATCGGGACACGATTCTCTTTACCGATTGGAGTTATCAGTACCGGCAGGATTTTATCCTGGCCGGCCACGGAGGACTTGCATTTTTTCGGCAGGGGAACGATCGCAAGTATGTGGACGTGACCTCGAAAACCGGCTTGCCGCAATCTATCCTTAGAGCTTCCTATGGAGGTGCGTGGCCGATCGATATCGAAGCGGATAGCGACCTGGATATCGTCCTCGGCTCGAAATCCAGTACGCCCGTCGTATTACGAAATAACGGCGATGGCACCTTCACGCCGATCAATCCATTCCCGGGAGTCTCCGGCGTCACAGCCTTCGCATGGCTGGACATCGACGGAGATTATGCGCCCGACGCAGCGCTCGTTGACGGTCAGGGCAAGCTTCACGTCTTTCGCAACATACTCTCCGGCAGCTATATCGAATGGCCGGCCCCCGAAGGGCTAGGAAAGGTAATCTCTCTCGCGGTCGCAGATTTCAGTCAGGATGGCGTTCTGGACCTGGCAGCGCTCCAAACTGACGGACGAATCGCTCGAGTTTCGCGAAACCGCGACCAATCAGGATGGGACGTTGTCGACATGGCCACCTGGCCAAACGTGCCGAAAGACGGCTCGGCTCGGATACTTACCGCCGACCTTGATAATAACGGAGCGGCTGACCTCATAGCGACGGGTTCCTCCAGAACTGAAATCTGGCTCCTGGACAGCAACTCAAAGGCTTTACAACTCGCCTCGCCGATCAGCGCGCGAAGCGTATTCATTACAGATGCAACTCCACAGGGAAGGGTCGATTTCACCGGCATCACGGCAGATGGGAAACCTGTGCGACTTGTAAACAAAGGGACGAGGTCTTACAACGCATACCTTCCACGCCCGCGCGCTGTCTACGTTGCGGACAAAGACAAATCGGGAACCCATCGGATCAACACGTTTGGGCTAGGAGGTGAGATTCGCGTTCGTGCGGGACGATTGGCGGTCACGGCGCCGATAACCGGTCCACAGGTCCATGTGGGCATTGGAGCAAATAAAACACTCGATGCGATCGAGTACGCCTGGCCGGACGGCTCGATGCAGGGGGAGTTTGAGGCCCAGGTTGCGAATTTGCCGAAAGGAGCCCTCGGCCCGCCGCTCCCCATCAATCAGAGCATCTACACTCCCAAGCGGCTCAAAGGCTCGTGCCCGTGGCTTTTCGCGTGGAACGGCAAGCGAATGGAGTTCGTAACCGACGTTCTCTGGGGATCACCGCTTGGGCTAAAGATCAATGCGCAGGATACGGCAGGCGTGGCCGAAACGCGCGATTGGGTAAAGGTCCGCAGCGACCAGCTTGTTCCGCACGATGGATACTACGACCTCCGGATCACCGCCGAGCTGTGGGAGACGCATTACTTCGACACGGTCAAGCTGATGACGGTCGATCATCCGGCGGGCACGGAAATCTTTTTGGACGAGCGCTTCGCAATACCGTTCCCCCCGAAGAATCTCTTTACAACATCACCGCTCAAGCCGGTTGCGCGAGCGATCGACGACCGAGGCGCTGACGTAACAAAAATCGTCAATAAGCGTGACGGCCGCTACCTGGATACTTTCGGCGTAGGCGAATACCAGGGCATCACCCGCGACCATTACGTCGAGCTAGACCTGGATTCAACGGCAAACATCGATACTGCGGGCCCCCATGCAACGGGCAGCCCATTCACCCGCTCACCCGCTCACCCGCTCACCTTGTCACCGCGCCACCCTGTCACCCCCCCACTCACCCACTCACTCCTCGTTTGCCAGGGCTGGATTCACCCGACCGACAGTTCGATCAATGTTGCGATTTCGCAAGGAAAGCACGATCCACCAAGGAGCCTCAGCTTGGAGGTTCCCGATGGTAAAGGCGGATGGCGAATCGCGAAGCAGAATCTGGGCTTCCCGATGGGCAAGAACAAAACCGTGATGATTGACCTGGCGGGCGCTTTCACACCGGGTACGCCCAGGAAGGCCAGGCTGCGCACAAACCTCGAAATCTATTGGGATTTTATTGGTACGGCCAATGCGATTCACGAAGCAGATTTGAAAACGAATGAGATCTCTGCTTCGGCTTGCGATCTCCAGTTTAGAGGGTTCTCGGCGATTTCCGCAGCCGGCACATCCTCACCCGAGGTGCCGGACTACAACGACATCGTTTCGACCGGGCATCCCTGGGTGGACCTCGAGGGTTTCTATACACGATTTGGAGACGTCAAGGAACTGCTGAACAAGGTCGACGATCGATATGTGATCCTGAATGCGGGCGACGAGATTCGCCTCCGCTTCCCGGAGCAAGCGCCGCCGCCAACTGGGTGGGTGCGCGATTACGTCTTCATATGCGACGGCTGGGAGAAGGACGGGAATTACAATACCGGGTTCTGCCGCACCGTACTGCCATTGCCCAGTCATTCCAATCCGGCTTACAATAAACCGCCTGGCCGTCTCGAAGACGATCCCGTGTATCGTCGCTATCCGAACGATTGGGCAATCTACCACACACGGTATGTAACGCCTTTCGCCGGCCGACGAAGCTTTTTGCCGGCCGAATCAGTGCGTTAACTGTGTGAAGCTCGCGCACGCATAATTCAGTTTGCCAACTCGAGGATAATCATTTGGAGGACATATTGTTATGATTCGATTAATCGCGGCGCTCATAGTGCCCGCAGCGGCCGCATCGTATGCAGTGATAGGCGCGTCCAGGATTACAACTGGAGGCAAGAAACCTGCCGAGGCGCACATGGCAGGGACAGCTAGAGCTTTTCTCGCCACCCTGAAGCCCGATCAGGCCGCAAAGGCCTCATTCCCGTTCAATTCCGACGAGCGCCTCAATTGGCACTACATTCCCAGAGCACGAAAGGGATTGCCGTTCAAAGATCTGTCAACAGATCAGCAGCAGGCAGCCGCAAACTTGCTTCACGCCGGATTAAGCCAGAAGGGCTTTCACAAAGTCGCAACCATCCGCAGCCTGGAGAATGTGCTGAAGGTTATGGAACAAGGGAAGGGCCCGGTCCGGGACCCGGAGATGTATTTCCTCAGCGTTTTCGGAGAACCGTCGGATTCCGGCACGTGGGGCTGGAGATTGGAAGGCCACCACGTCTCCCTGAACTGGACGATTATCAAGGGAAAAGCCATCGCCAGCACTCCACAATTCCTGGGATCGAATCCTGCCGAAGTACGCGAGGGGCCGATGAAAGGCACACGCGTCCTGGCTGCGGAAGAGGATCTCGGACGCGCGCTGCTCAACTCGCTGACGGCGGATGAGCGCAAGGAAGCCATCATCAGCGACAAAGCGCCGTCGGATATCCTCACAAACAACCAGCGGGTTGCTGCAATCCAGGAAGACAAAGGAGTAGCATTCCACAAGCTGACGAAAGATCAGCAGGGCATGCTCATCGCTCTGATCCGGGAATACGCGGGAACCCAGCCGGACGAGCTGGCAAAGAAGCGGCTGGATGCCGTTCGAAAGGCCGGGCTGAATCAGTTAAAGTTCGCATGGATGGGCGGAATGAACCGGGGAGAGGGCCATTACTATCGCGTCCAAGGTCCGACTTTCGTGATCGAATACGACAACACCCAAAACGACGCCAACCACATTCACGCCGTCTGGCGCGATTTCAAAGGAGATTGGGGTAACGACTTGCTCGCTCAGCACTATCGGGAATATCCACACGGCTCCAAGGTTTCAGTTGGCGCGACCGCGAATCATCATTGAATAATCGCTGACAACTGTTTGATCCGATTTCAGTTAAAAGGAAACTTGTTTGATGAATGGTTTGCAATCGAAGAGTCTGTCCTAGCGAGTGATTGCTGTGAGCGTGCCGGCACTAATGATTTCGACGCTAATCGGGGATGCGCCCGCCGACCGGGCTCAGGATAAGAATCCCGTGCTAACCGGCGCGGCCGCCATGGCCGATTGGCATTCGGATGCTCCGGGAGTCCGCCGAAAGATTACGGTCGCGGACATGCCAAAGCCGTTCAGCGATGTAACACCGGGAACTGGTCCAAAAATCGTCCCATGGCCCGACGGAGGAGGCCCGAAAGCGCCTGAAGGGTTCAAAGCCGAGCGTTTTGCTGCAGGCCTTCGCGATCCACGGTTTGTCGCGGTTGCCCCGAATGGAGATGTGTTTGTCTCCGAGAGCAGATCGAACCGTATCGTGGTCTTGCGGGACACAAAAGGAACCGGCCAGGCCGATGTTAAAGAGTATTTCACCGAGAACCTCTCCCTGCCGTTCTCGATGGCCTTCTATCCGTCGGGGCCGAACCCATCCTGGCTTTACGTCGCGGACACCGACCAGGTGATTCGTTTCCCCTATCTTAATGGCGATCTCAAAGCGCGCGGAGGACCTGAAGTCATCGTCGGCGATGTTCCCGGCGGCGGCCAACTCCGGGGTGGCGGGCACTGGACCCGAGGGTTGTGCCGCGGACAGGCGACCTTTGGGCCGCGGTGAATGAGCGGGACCACCTGGGAGACCAGATTCCACCCGACTACGTGACGCGGATTAAGGATGGCGGTTTTTACGGGTGGCCGTGGTATTATATCGGACCCAACGACGATCCCCGCCCGGCCGCCTTTTCTGCACGGCTGGAAGTTGCTGCCGTCATTCGGGTGTGCGTATAGTGGCGCCCAATCCGCACCTAGCTGGACACATCGCGCTGTCAAATCTCGTGCAGCTCCAAAGAAGTATTCGTTTGGTCACAGATGGTGCGAATTACCGTTTCATGGGTTACGTTGGCACCGTCTCGGGCATGGTTGGTTTTGCGTCTGCCTGATCCTTGAAAGGTACTTACAATGCGTATCTTCATTATCCCCCTTTTAGCTCTCACAATCTTAGCCACCCGCTGTATGGCAGATTGCACATCGCCGGCCGGGCAACGCATCGGCGAACCCCTGTCTCTCGAGGTGGTCATACATTCCGAATACGATAGGGCGCTGGTCGAACCAATCAAAAGCGATCTCGAATCGTCACGCCAGGAGATTGAGAAATTCTTCGCGGCGCCGTTCAAGGATCAGATCGTCGCCGAGGTGTTACCATCGCGGAAAGCGCTCGATGAATTTGTCAAGAAGGTTTGGTCCGCGCCGCCGACCGAGAAGTGGATGGTCGCGGCGGGAGTTGCGGATGTTCTCGTGGTGCTTTCACCGCGTGTATGGGCAACAGAATCGGTAGAACACGACTCGAAGGACCCTGCCCACCGAAAAGGCATCCTGGCGCACGAGCTGGTACACGTCTTTCACGGCCAGCACAACGTAAACCGCGAGTTCGATGGCATGGACGATCTGGGCTGGTTTGTGGAAGGCCTTGCGACTTACGTCTCCGGCCAGCTCGAGCGCGAGCACAAGCGCGATGCCGAAGATGCCATCAAAGCCGGCAAAGCCCCGGCGAGTCTAAAGGAGGCGTGGACAGGCCGCTACCGATATGGAGTCTGCGGCTCCATGATCCGATATATCGATAAGCGCTATGGCCGGAACATGCTCTGGCAGCTCCTGAAAGTGACAAAGCCCGACGAAGCCCTCTCACGACTCAGCACCACCGAAAATAGCTTCCTGATTGCCTGGCGGGAATTCGTGATGAGCGAGGCAGGGCAATCAAACGGAAGCCGCACCAATCGACTGGATACGTGGAATTAGCGTTCTCGATAGTTAGACGTCCCTCAATAAGCCTACATCCGGGGCC
>JBGPOG010000072.1:0-11755 GCA_041487935.1 Chthonomonadia bacterium
CACATGAAATCCAACCGGCCTAGCGCACTCACAGAGGAGGCGACGGTTTTGTTCGTCGATCTTCGGGGATCCACGCCGCTCGCGGAGGCGATCGGACCCGAGGAGACCCAGGCGGTTCTGAGCGAAATGCTTGAACGTTTGACAGGGGTTGTTGCTGCTAATAACGGTGAGGTCGAACATACACTAGGCGACGGTTTGATGGCGGTATTCCGCGGCGAGGCTCCTGGGCACCACTCCCTCAGAGCGACGACCGCAGCGCGAGCCATGCAGGAATCCGTGTCTGGAGTACGCGAATATGTTGGAAAGCAACATAATCGACCCCTCGACCTGGTTGTCGGCCTCGAAAGTGGAATGGTGTCAGGAGCTCGCGTGCATGTCACAGACCAAGAAGGGTGGCACAGCTTTGGAGCCACTGTCAATCTCGCAGCGCGGTTACAAAGTGAGTGTGCAAGCTTCGACACGTCGATTCTCATGGGTCCTGGAACGTGGTCTCTCGTGCGCAGCAAGTTCAGGACGAAATACCTCGGTCGCGTTACTCTTAAAGGCATATCTGATGCGATACCTGTTTATTGCTTTGAAGATCGGATTTCGGAGGCGGGCGCCAAGTACTAGAGGGGAGCATTGGCTTAGCCGCCGGCTTCCTTTCGTTTCCATGATTCTCATGGTGGTTTTACTGCCAACGACAGGGACCACTCAAAGAGTCGCTGCAGCCGACAATCACGCAGTGTTGTTCGGGCGGCGAGGAGGACTGAGCCAGAAGTTCGCGACATTGGTGAGGAGCAACGCGCCACGTGATGTTTCTCGTCCGATCGAAGTTCTTGAAGGTGACAAAATCGAATCTGGCAAGTACAGGGTTAACTATGCGTATGTCAGATTCGGCAACCAGGCAATGGTCAAACTGAATTCCAAGACCTCTGTCACAGTTATCAGTGCGCTACGAGTGACGGAACCGCCGCAGGCTCGCCTTGAGACTCGCCTGAAATGCGAGCAAGGGAGCCTATTTGTCAGAATCGGCAAGCAACTGAAGGCGCCGTCACGATTCACGGTTGAGACGGGAACTGCTGTGACAGGCGCTGACGGTACTCGGTTCGCCGTCAAGGTTGAAAACGACTCTACCGAAATTGTTGTCGAAGAAGGAATCGTCAAGGTCTTCGCTAAGAACAATCCCGGCCGCATAATCTCCGTAGGCGAAGGGTATAAGCTGCTTGTGACTCGACAGGCTGAACAGCAGGAAAATCCGACGACTTTGGACAAATCCGATGGACCGGTAGTAGATGAGCTACGGGACTTGCCACCGCCGGACGACGAGCCGGCTATCATCGCGAACGTGGAGAACCTTCACGCCGCTGTCTTTTCCCATACTTCGTCTGCTATTAGACCTGACACGGCCGCAAGACTTCTCATTTCTTATGGTAACGGTAAGGTCCGGCTCCTCCACGCAGCGACCGGGTATCCTATATGTAGCCTGGATGGGCACGTGGGAGAAGTTCACGCGCTCGCTATTTCGACCGACGGCAAGGAAATCGTGACGGGAGGCTGGGATGGCGAGGTTGGGCTCTGGAAGATTGGGACAGCCACTCGAAACCCTGCGGAAGAAGAAGGTAATAAGGACGATAACGCCCAGGAACAAAAGAAACCTCCATTTGCGCAGGCAAGTTGTAACGACTCGGTCCAGACGCAACCAGATGAAAAGAAAAAGTCCGAGGACGACTTTAAGCGGATTGAGAAAGCCGTCCTAGCTAGGCCGTTTCGCGGTCACTCCGCCCGGATTACTGCTGTCGCACTAGCAGGCAGCGGCCAATCACCATTTCTTCGAGTAGCGTCCGCCGACGAAGACGGACATCTCATTCTCTGGAACACTCAAACAGGGGAGGCTGCTCTAAGCAAGAGATTTCCGGCCCGCATAACCTGCTTGTATCATGACGGCAGCGCTATATACGTTGGAGCAGCTTCGGGTCAGGTGTGGACTGTTGCCATAAGACGTATTGGGATTTCCGGGGCCTTTGGCAGAAAGCTTGCAGACACGGATCCGCAGCTCCTATACACTCTACAAGGGTCGATCGTCTCTTTCATCAAACCGACGTCCGTCGGAAATCTCATCTCGCTTGGATCGGACGGGGTCATCGCGACAACGACGACGACATCGATAGCGACACGCGACGGAAGGTCCGTGCGGCTCCCAGTTCCTGTATCGTTTAAGGCATTTGACGGGGAGGCCACCGCATTTGGATACTCTGATCCATTATATGTACTCGGCGGTTCGAGTGGGCACATTTCGGTGTGGAGCAAGCACACAGGTCTTGTCGGTGGAGACGATGATCTAAAAGGTCGCGTCGCCGCAACGACGCTTGGGTTTGGGGACATGTTCGTGATGGCGGTCGCCGGTAACAAGATCGGATTTTGGTGGTTGCAATAGTCGGCATTCGTCATTTCGGGCTTGGCCCGCATTTTCCGAGGACCAATTTGGTCGTAATCCGTGGCTAACTATCTGCCCGAACCGGCAAACTGATGGATTTCCAGAAATATGATTGGATATCCGCTCGCCACTTTCTCCCCGCTCGCTACTTCTTGACATCCCGCGCCCTCTCCGCTATAATTGCTATCGGCGATACGTTCTATTTTGTGATTGCGGGCAGTGAACCGGGGCGCGGGTTGATTCGTAATACCATTGTTGCCGACCCGGTTTGCCGCGATGCCATGAACGAACGCCGAGAGGTTTCTTGACGCTGCTCGAACAAAACGAATACGACGCTTACCAGGCCTGGCCGTCGGCTGTTGTTCGCAATTGCCAGAGCGCTGCGGCCGGCCCGGCTCATTGCCTGGACCACTTCCGGACGGCTCCCGAATGATTCGAAACCGCTTTCCTGCCGTATTGCGGCTGCGGAGTAAGAAGCGAGCCGCCAAACTAAGCCCAAGGCGCCAGCTCTTCGATCCCTTGCGCGTTGCGCTTGGCGTCGCGACGGTTTTCCTCCTCTCCGTCGTAATGTCGATCCACTTCCTCCCGGACAAGGTCTCGCTCGAAATAGGAGACCGAAGCCCAATTGAAATCCGCGCAAACCGCACCGCGACCTATATCGATACGGAAGCCACCCTCGGAAAGCGCCAGCTCGCCGCCGAGCGCGTTTCTCGAGTATACGATCGCGATACAAGCGCGGAGGCGAGAGCTGACCACGCCGTCACTGAAGTTTTCGACAGGGTTCGCAAAGTCCGCTCCGACGATTCATTGCAGACCGTCAAGCGTAAGGTCGAGAAGCTCTCATCGGAGCTGGGCGCAATATTGACGCAGGAACATCTCCGCAGAATGCTCATCTCCCCGCCGGCCACTCTGGACAACCTCCAGCGGGAGACCACGAGACTGGTGCAATCCGAGATGAGCGTGGGCATCCGCAGTGGTACCGACGATCTGGAGCACGCGCGAAAGGACCTGGAGAGCAGTTCCCGCCGCTCGGTAAACACACCGGCAGATGCAGCCGTTGTAGCAGCAATCGGCGGGCAGGCGCTGCGCCACAACCAGACCTACAATCAGTCCAAGACCGATCAGCAGCGCGATCTCGCTCGCCGCCGCGAGCCGGTCGTCTATTCCGAAGTTCATCTGGGCGATACGGTAATCCGTCCGAACGAGGTCTTCAGCCGCGAGCATCTGGACAAGTGTACGGCACTAGGACTAATCAGCCCGCGCGTCGATTTCGTCACGGCCCTCTCTATATTCGGCATCGCCGCGGGAATGGTCGCACTTGTAGGGTATTACCTGAGGAAGTGGCGTCCCGCAATCTACGCCGAGCCGAAGATGCTGGTCCTCTTGTCGATGATCGTGATCGTCAGCGTCTTCGTACTCCGGGTTTTTGGCCCGACCCTCGGCATCCCGCTCTCCGGCGCGCAGTTCGGCTATCTGGGTATGATGTCCGTCGTCTCCGCCGGAATGATGATCACGGTGATGCTCGATGCGCCCCTGGCAATGCTCGTGACCGCGCTTTTATCCGTCCAGTCCGGTCTGATCATGAATCACGAAATCCGCTTCCCGGTTATGACCTTGATCAGCAGCCTGGTCGGCATCTACAGCGTGGCCAACATCCGAGACCGATCGCACCTCGTCAAGGCCACCATCGCCGTCGCAAGCGCCAATGTGTTGATGGTATGGGCCTTGGGCGGCCTCCTTGGCGATACGATGCGTGAGCTGGTTCCTGGAACCGCCTGGGCCATCGCCGCGGCCGCCGTAGCCATCGCTATTTTCTGGTTCGGTGTGGCTGTGCTCGAGAAGCCGTTCGGTATTCTCACCCACGTCTGGCTTCTGGAGCTCTCGGCCTCTGAACGGCCATTATTGCGAGAGCTGTGCGTGATGGCGCCGGGCACCTACGCCCATAGCATCATGGTCGGCAACCTGGCCGAGGCCGGAGCGGAAGCAGTCGGCGCGGATACCCTCTTCTGCCGCGTTGCCAGCTACTATCACGACATCGGCAAGATCCGCAGGCCGCACTTCTTCGTCGAGAACCAGCGCGCCGAGAACATTCACGACAGGCTTAACCCGTCGCTTTCTGCGCTCGTGATCGCCTCGCACGTGCGCGACGGGCTCGAGCTCGCCGATCGCCACCGCCTGCCCGAACAGATCAAGGAAGTGATCGCAGAACACCACGGCACCAGCCTCATTCGGTATTTCTATCATCAAGCAATCAGCGAAGGAGCGAATTGCTCGGCGAAAGACCCCGTATTGGAGCAGCACTTTAGATACGACGGCCCGAAGCCCCGAACCCGAGAAAGCGGTATCATTATGCTGGCAGACTCCGTGGAAGCCGCTGCCCGATGCCTGGAGCGGCCGTCGCCGGCCAGACTTCAAAGCCTTGTGGAAACACTCATCCATGACAAGCTGGCGGACGGGCAGCTCGATGACTGCGATCTCAATTTTAAAGACATCCGGCTGGTCGAAGCGGCCTTTGTGCGGATCCTTAGCGCGATGCTTCATGGCCGAATCGACTATCCGGATATACCGCGTAGCGATGCGGCCGCCGGTCTCTACCGAACGGAGGGAAATGGGGGTCTCTATCCTCAATTGCCAGAAGCGGCGCTTGAAAACGAAGCCGTTGCTGTTAGCCGCGCGCAAAGTCCTCGTTAACGAAAATACCGGGTCGGTAGAGGTGAGCGTCGTTCTGACCGATGATCCTACCGTGCATGCGCTCAACCGGGAATATCGGGGCAAAGATAAGCCGACCGACGTGCTCTCCTTCGCTCAGCGCGACGTGCATCCCGGTGCTGTGAGAATCGCCGTTCAGTCTCACGAAACCGAATCGCTGGGTGACGTGATCATCTCGGTGGAGACGGCGGCCCGTCAAGCGAAAACACAAGGAATACCGCTCGCACACGAGCTGGCGCTCCTGACGGTCCACGGCATTCTGCATCTGCTGGGATATACCGATGACACGGAAGAAGGCGCAGAGCAAATGCGAGAGAAGGAACGCCAGGCGCTAAGCGGTGTCAATATATAATGACCGATGGCCAATGCCCCGTGACGGACATTCAATGCGAAGACAAGGCAGTGATGAAATTGGATATTGGACATTGATCGTTAGACATTTGCCAATAGAAATTGGGGGTTGCATTGCGGCGAAAGCGACCGGTAGATAGTTTTCGCTTCGCCGGCGAAGGGATACTGCACTGCTTCAGGACACAGAAGCATATGCGGTTCCATTTTATGATGGTCGTCATGGTCTTGATGTCGGGACTTTGGTTGTCCCTGGACACGCGAGACATGTTGATCATATTATTCAGCATCAGCCTGGTGATTGCGACGGAGATGGTCAATACCGCGGTCGAAGCGATTGTCGACATGGTGACCAGCCAGTACCACCCTCTCGCGAAGCTTGCAAAGGACGTTGCCGCCGGGGCGGTGCTTGTCGCATCCACAAATGCAACCATCGCGGGGGTGCTGATCTTCTTCGGGAGCGAGCCCCTGCGGAATATTCGCGCGCGAACGCACGACTACCGTCCAGCGGATGTTACGATCATGCTGGTGGTGGGTATCCTTGTACTGGTCTTCACCGTGATAATATCGAAACTGCTGACGGGCCGCTCAAACCAGGGGCTTTGGCGCGGAGGCGTCGTCAGCGGGCATAGCGCTATTGGGTTTTTTCTGGCAACAACCATCATATTTGTCGCGCCCAATATGACCGTGTCGATTCTGGCCGTTTTAATGGCTCTGATCATCGCGCAAAGCAGAGTCGAGGCCGGCGTTCATTCGTATCAAGAAGTAGTTCTGGGCGCGGTGGTCGCGATCTTCCTGACCGCTTCGGTCTATTGGGTCATGCCGTATATTCGCGGCAAGCTCATAACGCAGCCGCCGGCCCAGCGGCAGGTATTGCGCTTTGACAAGGAATTGGGTCTTGCGTACCATGCGTAAACGGCGCGCCGAGCGCATCCCCGGCTCGGATGCGCCGGAACCTCCAGATCGGAGCGCCAGGCCGTCCGGCCGTCGTTTGACAAGCCGAACCCCTCCGCGGACCGGTAAGCAGCCGACCGTCAAGTTACACCTGAGCCGCGGAATACCGATCCTGGCCGCAGTCTGCCTCGCCGGCATATTCATCCTTCAGGCTAACGTCCTCGCGCAGGACGGCTTGAACCCATCCCCAACAAGCGAACACGGCAATCTCTGGCTGAACCTCGCCATCGTTTTCTTCCTCATCGTAATCAGCGGTTTCTTCGCCATGGCTGAGATGGCATTCATCTCTGTTCGGCGCACCCGAATCGAGCAGCTGATGGAGGAAGGCAGCCGCTCGGCGAATATGGTACATCTGCTCCTTTCTGAACCGACGCGAATGTTGGCGACAATCCAGGTTGGCGTAACTCTCGTCGGCCTGTTCTCGGCGGGCGCGGCGGCGGAGAGCGCCGTTGGGCCTCTTTCCCAGTTCCTCAAGTCTCGTTTCCCGGGCACGTGGCTCGAACATGCCGCCGGGGCAACGGCATTCGTTATCGTTGTTGGAGGGGTGGCCCTCCTTACGCTCGTCATTGGCGAGATCACCCCGAAGAGCATTGCCATTCGGTACGCCGAACGAATTGCCCTTTTCTCCGCGTTCCCGGTTCGATGGATGCAGGTGGTCGCGGCGCCCATAATATGGCTCGTACAAGGACTCTCCAACATCCTGGTCCGGCCGCTCGGCGTCAAAGCCGGATTCCACTCACCGGCATTGAGTGAAGACGAGCTGCGAATGCTGGTCGAACAGAGCGAAGAGCACGGCGTTATCGAGACCGAAGAAAAGGAGATGATCCACAGTATCTTCGATTTCGCCGATACGGTCGTTCGAAAAGTCATGACGCCGCGGATCGACATCACCGCAATCGAAGCGGATGTTTCCGTCGACGAGCTAATCCGCGTCGTCACGGATTCGGGCCACTCACGAATACCGGTGTTTGACGATGAGCTCGATAACACAGTCGGCATCGTACACGTGAAGGACGTCCTAAAAGGAATATCCGGTGAAGAGAAGGTGAGCAGCATTCGGGAGTTGATGCGGGAGCCGTATTTTATACCGGAGAATAAGCGCGTCGATAATCTTCTCGCGGAGCTGAGGCGCACGAAAACACAGATGGCCCTTGTAAGAGACGAGTATGGCACCGTGAGCGGCCTCGTCACCATCGAAGACCTGTTGGAAGAGATCGTCGGCGAGATTCAGGATGAATACGACGTGGATGAGACGCCTACCGTTACGCAAGTCGATGACCATACGTGCATGGTCGACGGCCGGATGACAGTGGATGACTTCAACACGCGAATGGGAGTGGAGCTGCCTGCCGAAGAGGCGGATACGCTCGGCGGATTTGTGTTCGGCCTGATGGGCCACCAGCCAAGCGAAGGGGAGGCGATTTCGTGGGACGGTCTGGAGTTCCAGGTAATCAAAACGGACGGCCGCCGCATCCAAAAAGTACGCGTCCACCGCGAAATCGGTGCGGAACCTCCGGAAGCTGCCGAATCTGGGGCTGAGACCGAAAGCACCGGACGAACCTGATATGAGCGTATCGCCGAACATCTCCGATGTGAAGTCGTCACCACGGCCTCACGGCTCGCAGTTTTCTGTCATCGTCCTCATTCTCGCAGTCGCAGCGATTGCCGGGTACAGCTACTGGAAGTTCGTCTATTTTCCATCGACGCCGCAATACACCCTCGACAAGTTCTTCATTGCCGCGAAGGCGCGCGATTACGACTCGCTTTACAACCTGGTACACGTCACGGGACTCCTGAAAGCTGCCGTACCGAACGCGAAGGGCCTGCGCGACATGGCGCAAAGAATGCCGGGCCTTGTACCCGAAGTGGAAGAATATCGCTTTGGAGCCGCAACGGTAAGCAGCGATCGCGCCACGATCGAAACTGCAACGACCACTCGCACACTCCGCGGCGTTACGAGCAACACCCTCAACGTGGAGATGGAGCGTGTAAACGGGAGCTGGATGATCGACGGAAGATGGATTCTTCGGGAAGTCGGCAAACGAGGATTGGGCGGTTTGATAATCGATGGCAGCGAAAGATAATCTGCGGGAGTTCTCCAGATTCCCCAAAGATGCCTCGAGCGCTGAATCATGACGATCGAGGTGGTCATCAGGTTAGGCTTCCCGGCCCATCAGGTTTCTGAATTTCAGCTCGATTTAGCTGCAACCCACGCTTGAATGGCCGAAGCCGGACGCATACGGTTGCAAACCAAACGGCCGTCAATACGGCGGACCAGACCTTTCCTGGCATAATTATTTGGTCCCCTCCGTTCAGATGTAGTTGGTGCTGTTGGAAGTGAAACATAGTCTCGAAGAGCCGGGAGCCCTTCACCATCCCGATGCTATGATTCATGCCAGCTTGCCTGGTTTATGGGTATGTGATTGTTCGCCAGCCTCATACGATCGGGCAATTACTTGCATGATGTCGTAAAATGATCGGTGGAAGCTGTGATCTCCCCGCTGGCGTTCACCGTCACGTGGGTCAACTGGTGTACAGTAAAGTTGTTGCCTGGTCCCTGGCCGATCAGATGGAAGTTGTTCACAAATGTCGCCTCGGCGCCTGACTGCCCGAAGACCTCCGTTTCCTGTGTAACGCCGGATGCCTGGTATTTGTCTCCGGTATACTGCCCCACGCCCGCAAGCCCTTGCGGTTGAGAATGCACCCTAAACCGTGCTGCTCCTCCTGAATCGACTGTCGAAGTGATGAGCACGTGGATGTCTCCCTCGAAAACAACGTCTTCGCCCGCTCCGTTGTTCGCGCATGGCACGAATTCGTTTAGGGCGTCGAAGTGAATAACCGAGTTGCTCTTCGATACGATCGCATGCGTGCCGGGCGGATTTCCCATTGAAACGCCGGTCAGACCAAACACGAAGAGGCTTGCCAATCCTACTGCGCGTCGTACGTTCATTTGAAACTCTCCTTTAAAGTTCGAAGGTCCAATATTCCGGCGACCACAACGTATACTTCATCTTCCATCAACATCACAACATGAAACTGCATTATTATTAATAGTTCAAAGTTCTCTGTTTGTAAAATCGGCCGACGGGTATTATGGCTCAATCTGTCTCCAGTATAGGTGTAGGATGCCGGCGAATTCAAATCCGATTTGCCGAAGGGAGTACCCGTCGAGTGAAATTGGATAGTCAAATGCGAGATCCGAGGCGCATTCGCTTCAAACAAACACATCTTTCGGATCGATTCGGAGCGTCCTTTAAGCCAGCACGGTGCCGCGACAATCGATTGATTACATGTCTCCAGGGCAATCGCAACGGCAGCCGCTCTTCGGCTGCCTGAATCATCATAACCGACTCACATTCTATCGTTTAGAGCAGGAATTCCGGGGCAGTGCTGGAATTGTTAGGGGAACGGGATCATGCGGTTTGATCTCAATCGACAATTCTTCGGCCGCATTAACACGGCCTATAATAAGGAGATAGCGGAATGGTTGTGATTCAAGGACACGGCACGATCAGCGTCACGGAGCCCGGACGCGATCGGGGGACTTATTACGAAGACGCGGATATCGCCGTATACGGAACGATTGTCCACTTCGTTGCATTCAGCAAGCATCATACCGCAGCATCCGCCATGTGCCTGATCGGATGGGACACTCCTCCGGAGGTCAAGGTTACCGGCGGAGAGTAAAGGGTTGGGCGGCTCGTCGTCTTGCGACGAGTTCTAGTTCGAGAGAACGAATGTCCCGGCGCTCGTCGAGTGGATCTTAGTCCCATCCGGGGTAAAGCGCGTCCCGGCCGATTGTGAAGGCTTCAATGCGCGCTGCCCTTCCTGCCGCACCGGTGGCGGCTCGAACGCGAACTGCGGGTCGAATTGCACGTTGAGCTTACCGTTCTTCCCGGGCCGGACTTCCGCAAGTTTCTTCATGGGCGCCGTGATATAGGTCTCATAGATATCGACCGGGTATTCCTCGCCGAATACGTCGCCTGCTTCGATGCGGGCGTCGACCGCGACTTTCGCCATATCCCATCGTGCGATCAACGGGGCAAACATGGCTTTGATTTTGCCGTTCGGCAGAAACTTTACTCCCACGGCATGATCGCGGTCCCGGTAGCGCTGTTGGAACATTCTGGCGAATTGCAGGTGCTTCCGATCGTTGTACGTGCCGCCATGGCCCTTGCCGATAGCGGCCACGATCTCCACATGCGTCGGGTGCCAGGACTCGGTCGCGGAGATCTCTTCCGAGGCGTTGGAGTGCGGCATGAAGAGGTAAACGAGCGGTACTGCGCCGGCCAGTGCAACTGATGGGACTATTACGCGAAGCTTCATCACGGTTTCCTCGCTGCAAGCCAATCGAACAAATAGCGTTGAGTCTGCTTCCCGCCTGCCTACAGAGGGCGGCGCGCCGGTTTTTTCAGCCAACGGACGCATCGGTATCGATCTGTTCGCTTCGCAAGGTTATCACGAAAGGCGCTATTCTGTCAATGCCCCCTTATCGCCAACCGGGCCAACGCACGCTATGACGTGGGCGCGCCCGGGACTTTGCGCTGGGCTAAAGACACCTCCACAGGCCGTCCGAAGCGATCGAAAGCGCGATCCAGTAGCTTGCGCCGGGATTGTGCGGGTGACGCCGTTGCGCCGCCGCCAAAGATACGGGCCGCGAGATCCGGCTCGGGCTCCTGCCCGATCTTACGCAGAAAGAGCTGAGCCTCGGGCCTTCGCGCGTGCATCGCGCGCATTGCATCGCCGGTCGTGCGACCGATGGCTTACTCGCCGCTTTCAACATCGATCGCGACATACCGGTTCACATTGCCGTCTTCGAACAGCGGCCGCAGCTTCTCATACCAATCATCGCCGCGTGCGCTCACTTCTTCCAGTGGCAACTGGCCGTTCGGAATCAGTTTGGATAGTATACTGCTGGGCATGGGATTACCTCCTGTTTGAGTATACCACGGCAACATCAAACAGGCAGAGACCTAACACCTGACGCTCGCGTGCAGATGCTCTTTAAGGTTTGTGGCGTAGTCCGGCGGCAGGCGGTTCCATTCCTCTTCGGGCATGGAAGCCCGAAACCTGGCCGCAAGCTGCGCGAGATAATCGGATGGCGTGGTATCCTGTCGGCCTGGCTCGCTCGCCGGAAGTTCCTTCAACTTCCGCAGCACAAAGTCCTCGACCGACACGCCCTCGCGCTTCGCTGCGTCTGCAAGGTTGGCCTCCACAGATGGTGGTAGCTTGATTGTTAATGTCATAATCTCACCCTCTGATGTCAGCATAGGTATAACACGCCGGCCTACCACGGGACAAACGGTCCGACCACCAGCGCCAGCGCAA
>JBGPOG010000073.1:0-11754 GCA_041487935.1 Chthonomonadia bacterium
GTCATCCTGAACGGAGTGAAGTCCATACGGACCCGTACCGGGGGATCTGTTTTTGATCTCACAGATCTTTCGGTGCCGGGCTAAAAGCGGATGCTTCACTCCGTTCAGCATGACGGCAGTGCGACTTTTGCAATTACCTCAAGGAATTGGATTGAAGGGCAAAAACGTATTGGTGACGGGCGGGGCCGGGTTCATCGGATCGCATCTCGTTAACGCACTGCTTAGCGTCGGATCCCGGGTTCGGGTTATGGACAACCTCTCGACCGGGCGAACGGATAACCTCGCGGATGCCCGGCAGGACATCGATCTCCGGGAATCGGATATTCGCGGCCCGGACGCGTGCCGGTCGGCCTGCGAATCCATCGATACTGTGTTTCATCTAGCGGCTTTCGTCTCCGCGCCAAGATCGGTCCAGGATCCGATTTTGGCCGACGCGATCAATATCGCCGGCGCGCTCAACCTGCTGATCGCTGCGAAGGAAAGTGGCGTCCGTCGATTTGTATTTTCTTCCTCCAGTGCGACCTACGGCGACACCGACCAATTGCCGACCCCTGAATCGGCGCATCAGAGGCCGCTTTCTCCGTATGGATTAGAGAAGCTCTATGGCGAGAATGCGGCGCGCATCTATCATGTCTTGCATGGAATCGAGACGATTTCGCTGCGATATTTCAATGTCTACGGTCCTCGGCAGAGCCCTGAGAGCGACTACGCAGCCGTAATACCCAAGTTTATTACGAGGCTGCTCGCGGGTATTCATCCTACGATTTTTGGCGATGGGAAACAGACGCGCGATTTTCTTTTTGTGGAAGACATTGTTCGGGCGAACCTTCTCGCGGCAACAACCGACCATGCAAATGGAGAATGTTTCAATATCGCGGGCGGTCGGGCGATTTCCTTGAACGAATTGTTCGCGGTACTGGCCAAAGTGGCCGGCTCCAGCCTTAGACCTGTTTACGCGCCCGAGCGTCCGGGAGACATCAAGCATTCGCACGCGGATGTATCTCGGGCGAAGGATGTTTTGGGATTCGTCCCATCGTTCGATCTGCCCACGGGGCTCGCGAAGACGGTCGAATATTATCGCTTGTCTGCCGCTCAATAGCGCGAGCGGGCAACTCCGTGGTAGTATGTGAGCGATTCGAACGATTTATTTGCTGATTTTGGTTGATTACGAATGGTTAACGAGCTGCAAATACCCGGTTATCGCATCGAAGAGCCGATCGGCAAGGGCGGGATGGGCGTCGTCTATAAGGCCATCCAGATCGCCCTGGACCGTATCGTCGCCATCAAAATCCTGCCGGCGCACCTCGCCGAGGACCACGAGTTCGTCACGAGTTTCTCCCAAGAAGCTAAGACCGTCGCAAAGCTCAATCACCCCAATATCGTCCCGGTTTATGATTTCGGCAATCATCAGGGGACTTATTACCTCGTGATGCAGTTCGTTGAGGGACGCACTCTGAGGGAGATGCTGCTCTCGCACAAACCGCCGATCGAACAGATCGCGTCGATTCTAACCCAGGTGGGCGCGGCCCTGGATTACGCGCATTCCAAGGAAGTGGTCCATCGCGATGTCAAGCCGTCGAACATCATGTTGTGCCCGGACGGCAAGGCGATGATCATGGACTTCGGCGTGGCTTGCGGCTCTCATGCCGGGGATATGAGCGGAGTGTGGACCGCAGTGGGAACCCCGAACTATATGTCGCCGGAGCAGTGCAAGGGAAAGAAGGCTTCGCCGCGAAGCGATCAATATGCGATGGGTGTCACCGTTTACGAGATGCTCGCCGGCAGAGTGCCGTTCAAGGGCGACAACGCATCCGTTATGCAGCAGCACCTGACGTCGCCGCCTCAGCCGCTCCGCGGCGTTCGTCCGGAAGTCACGTTGCGATTGGAAGCCTCCGTAATGCGCGCCATGGCGAAGCTCCCGGACGTTCGCTTCGAATCGGTGTCCGCATTCGCCCGGGAATTCGAAGCGGGCTACTACGAGCCATCCGCAAGCGCCCAGGCGAATGTTGCAGTTCGTTCGCCGTTATCCACGCCTGCTCCGTCGCCTGGCGCTCCGGTGTGTCTTGTGGGAACGCCACCATCCGATATGCCTTTGCCGGCGCAAAAGCCGGCGAGCACGTACTCTACAATGTACGCCATCAAGGGCGGCGGCGCTAGACGCACCTCGCCATGGATATGGGTTCTGATCTTGACCGTGCTTGGAGCGATTGGGGCGGCCGGCTATTTCCTTTACCCCAAACTTATCCAGCCAGCCGAACCGGTGAAATCCGAGGCTCCAACCGCCGCAGAGATTGCAGCCAAGAGAGCGCGAATGCAGCGTCGCAGAAGCAGCCGGTCGGGGAACGGAGCCTCGGCCAGGACCGGAACGGCCGCCACAAGCGCCGCAGGGGATATCCGGAAGAAGCAGATAGATGCCGGGCCGCCGGCTGCAGACGCCGGATCGACGCCCGGAACCAGCGCACCCGACAGCGCCTCTGATGAAAAGCCCGATGCGGGCCAACACAAAGACGAGACCGCCGAAAAGCCGAACACCTCCGATCAGTGAGCGCCTCGGGAGACCCTTCTTGACACCCCGACTTTACGATCCGGAAAAAGACCGCAATGCCGTTCACCGAATCTGGCTGGAGGCCGGCTGGCTGGAGCCAGGGCACGAAGACCGAATGGACGCCTATATTGAGGGCTCGCGGGCGTGGGTTGCGGACGTCAACGGGCAGGCGGAATGCCTGGTCCTCACCGATCCGGGGACGATGCTCTATCAGGATGAAGATCTGCCGATTTCATTCCTTACCGGCGTTACGACGAGTTGGGTCGCGCGGAAGCAAGGTCTGGCAAAGCGGCTGGCCGCTCGCGCTATCGCCGCGGACGCGGAAGCCGGTCTCTTGGTTTCGGCGCTCGGAATGTTCGAGCAAGGGTTTTACGATCGGCTAGGTTTCGGAAGCGGGGGTTACGAACACAGCTTCTCGCTCGATCCGGCCGATCTGAATGTCAGCGCGCGGCACCGCGCTCCATCGAGGTTCGACGTCCAGGATGTCGAAGCAATTCACGCTTGCCGCCTCAAACGGCGGCGTACCCATGGCGGCTGCAATCTTCAGGCGGCAAAGGCAACCAAAATCGACCTGGACGACACCCGTACTCGGTTTGTTCTAGGTTACCGGGACCCCGTGGCCAACGAGATCACCCACCACATTGCGTTCGAAGCGAAAGAAATCGAGAAGGGACCTTATTGCGTCGCCTGGATCGCGTTCCAAACCAGGGAACAGTTTTTAGAGCTGATGTCGGTGATCCGCAGCCTTGGCGATCAGGTGCGCATCGTCAAGATGGAGGAGCCTCCGGGGATTCAGCTTCAGGACTTGATCCGGGAGCCGCTGAAAAACCGCACGGTCACCGCAAAATCCACGTTCGAATGCGGCAATGCCGCTCTGGCATACTGGCAAATGCGAATATTGGATCTGCCTAACTGTCTGGCCCACACTCATATCGACACCAGGCCGATACGATTTAACCTTCGCCTCTCCGATCCGATCGAGGGGTATCTGGAAGATTCTCCTGCATGGCGCGGCATCGGCGGCGAGTACACCGTCACGCTCGGCCAGGACTCGAGCGCAGAGCGCGGGCACGCGACTGAGCTGCCGACTCTGGGAGCTTCCGTTGGAGCGTTCACGCGACTATGGCTCGGAGTTCGGCCGGCAACAGGCCTTGCCATAACGGATGATCTTGCGGGTCCTGACGATCTGTTGCGACAGCTCGACCGGACACTCCGACTCCCGGAGGCGAGGCCCGACTGGAGCTTCTAAGCCGACCCTAACTCGCGGCTGCCGCTATAAGCTCTCCTTCTGTGGCTCACGAAGCGGAATGAATCGCCGCGCTAGGTTCAGCTCCCAGGGGTTCTCGTAGCGGCCGGTCGAGTAGCGCCAGCGGGACATTTCCCGTAGAATGGATTTGCCCCACAAGGGTGTCCTATGGTCCTGAACTGTCGGGAACCGGCATCCGAGAACGCGGGAAAAGTCCTTCACGCGGCGGCGCATTTTCGGCGAAAGCCAAGGCGCGTCCTGGTGGCAGACGTAACTGACCCACTGCGGCTGCGTCCACTCCTCGGGGGTGGCCGGAAGTTCCGGCCCGTCCGGTCCATAGCGCCGAAGAATGGGCAGGAGCGCGGACGTCCCGTCCGCATCCCGGAAAGCGCTTTCTCGTTGCGGAGTGGGACTGTAGAAGTAGAGAATGACCTCGCAATCCGGGTGTGCCCGCTTGATCTTCTTGATGAACGCGAAGGTCCGTTCGGTCTCTGCTTCCGGGTCTTCCGGTCCGCCGAGGATGAACGAAAACTCCGGAATCACGCCATATTCGTTGCAGCGCCGGGCGACCTCCAGCGTATGCTCCACTCGCGTCCCCTTTTTCATCGTCTTGAGCGCCGTGTCGCTGGCGGATTCCGCTCCGATGTAGGCCATGCGGAGCTTGCTTCGCCGGATCAGTTCCCATGTGGAGGCGGAAAAGTTGGCAAGGGTATCCGCCCGCGCATAGCACCACCACGGAAGGTCTGCTATTTTCAACGCTTCCAGGATCGGGATGCTCGACTCCTCACGGTCGAAGAAATTGTTGTCGTAATATTGCATGGCGGTTGCGCCGTGCTGGGACTTAAGGGTGCAGATCGCGTCCAGCAGCCGATCCGGCGCTTGAAGCCTCGTGCTGCCATTGAACATAGAGACCACGCCGCAGAACGCGCACTTGTAGCGGCAGCCTATCGCAGCTTGATGTACCGCGGTTCGCGTCCCCATAAAGCTCGGACGAAGGTATTGGCCGAGGTTTCTCAGTCGCCCGTACGGAAGTGGAGGGAATTCGTTGGGGGACCGGAACGGACGATCGGGGTTATGGATGATTACACCGTCACGTTTCCAGGTGAGACCTCTCACGTCTTCCACTGAGATTTCGTGGGGAGCCGAATCGGTCGGCGCTGCTTGGTTTGAGCCATTGAGCCGCTCAATTAGGTCCAGAAGCGTCTCTTCGCCCTGGCCGCGCGCGACGTAATCGACGTAGGGCGCGTTTATGGCCGCGTCAGGGTACAGGGTTGGAAAGTAGCCACCCCAGACAATCGGTACGTTTGGATTTGCAGCGCGGATTGCACGAGAGATTTCGATTGCCGGAGCCACCTGCGGGCCAGGCATCACGCTGATACCGACAAGCGCGCGCGGCATTTCGGCAAGAGTACGGTTGGCACTGGAGGCTGCATCCGGTTCCAGGCTGCCGTCGATTAGGCGGTAGTTGTAATTTCCCTCCAGAACGGCTGCGAGGGAGAGCAGGGACAGCGGCAGCCGCACGCTGTTTCGCGAACAAGCTCGGGGGTTGATCAGAAGGACATTCATTGCTTGCCGGTTGCTGGCCGTCATTTTCTGTCCAGAGCCTCGTGCGGCGACGATTTCATTTCTTGCGCAGCCTCACGACCGTTAATGAAATCGTCGTTCCCGGATCTCGCATGATCCGAAAATCCGCGCCGCCTTCCTGGTTGTTTCCGAATCGGGCATCATCCAGTTTAAACACACATGTGGCTTCTCCGCCATCGTCCGCGAGATCGACTGGCCCGGTGGCCAGGTTTGCACCTCCCCACGCGTCATATTCAAGCCACAGCCTACCGTCACCCGCGGCACGGTAGCTGATTTCCAACTCCAGAGGCTGGAGTATCCGGCGGTTCCAGTAGAAGTCGTCGGACACGGCAAATGAAAGCGGACTCTTGCCTTCAGACCTTACGAATCCGGCTTCGATTGCACCAGGATTGCCCAGAAGATGCAGACCTTCGTATGGCGATTCGGGTGCGAATCTCAACTCGGCGGCGCTCGCAAACCGCCTGTTGCTCGTGAAGGCTACGTGGCGATCCAGGTTGCGTAATACGCGCTGAACGTCCGTGCGGTACGGATGAGGCACCTCAGTTTCAGGCGAAGAGGATATCCAATTGGCCAGCAGCCCTGTGATCTGCTGCTGGGTAAGACTCGATTCCGGCGAGCGTATTGATTTTGGGCCGGGCAGGTATTTCCACGCCGGCGTCTCAGAACCTTCAGCATGATTCAGGGCGATGCACAATCGTTCCAGGTTGTATCGCGGCTGATGCGGCATCGACGGAAGTATGTACCAGCCGATGGCCGGGCGGACATCGATTCGCCGTTCGCGGGAATCGGTGCGCCAGATAAACAAGAGGTCGTTGCGGCAGAGGGTGTTCAAAGCGTAGGCATCCGGATCGTGTTCAGTTTCGACCAGGGTTGTATGGCAATCCCACAACTCGGTAATTCGTCCGGGTGCAGACAGATACCCTAGATCGCGTTCCAACAAACGCATGGGCTGGTCCCAAAGAGACTCTTCGGGCGAGGCGTCGTCCAGCAGATCGCTCCAGCGCGGCAGTAAACGATCGAAACATGCCTGAGAAAGTGCGTTGTCCACAATCCGCCCGCCGCGCGCACCGGATTCGCGCAGACGGCTGTGAAGCTCTTCGACGATGAAGTTGAGTTTGGCGCTCTGGTCATCCAGATAGATGAAAAAGTCGCCGCAGCGCGCGACGCGAGTCAGGAGATCGCGCTGACTTAAGGCTTCGACCGGATTGAGGAATGCCCAGACCGGCTGAAGGGCATCAGAATCGAAATGGTGGGTGGTAACGGTGTGCTCCTGCAAATCGCCAAGCTCTACATTTCCGTCAGTTTCCCAGCGCTCCAGCAGAAAGCGCAGCACGCCTTCCGTGCTCGTGTCGGCCGCATAGCGCGGATGGTTATTGTTCGGCGGGTGATGGCTGAACGACGGGCCCCATAGGCCGGCATAGTGGATCATGTCCACTGCGATCACGTCCGTGCGTCCGAGTAGGCCAGGATGAAAAACTTCAAATTCCATTTGATTTTTGATTCTTGATTTTGGATTTTAGATTGCCGATTTGCAGTCGAACTACAACTGCAGCGGGCGCTTCTAGCGCGCGCGGATCGAATTTTGCGTCTCTTGAGATTTCCTCGGGATCGAGGTGCGGTTCCAAAGTATGGGTAATCCGGAGACTTAGAGCCTCGCAAGACTGCTGCCATTCTTCAAGCGAATGCGCGAAGTGGGCGACGGCGTAAATCGTGTCCCCAGACCGGAACTCCCGGCGCCAGCCGAGCGATTCACCGATTGGATGAAAGTCGCTGCAGAGGATGATTCCTCCTTCCTTGGTGACTCTGCCAAGCTCTGCCAGGGACTGAGTCAAGTTCTCGACATGGCCCAGAGCGAGCGCACAGATTGTAATGCCGGCCCAGCCGCTGGCGATCGGAATGGCTTCCAGATTACCGCAGATCAGGCGAGCCTTATTGCCAACCTCGCCTCCGGCTTTAGCGAGCATTTCTGGTGAGAGGTCAATGCCAATTACTTCGCTTGCTCCGCGGTCAAGCGAATGCTTCAAGTATCGCCCGCTCCCGCACCCGGCATCCAATATTCTCGTGCCGGCAAGGTCGGCGGGGAGCAGCGACAACATTGCGCGCTCCTCCGCTCTCATAAACGGATTGTGGGCAAACGGCGGATATGTCTGCGCCCATAGAGAATAGGCTTCGGCCGGTTCCAGGATCGCTGTCATATCAGTTCACCGCGCTCGTAGGCCCGCAAGATTTTAGCCCCGGTTCCAGTTCCGCGGCGCCTATTGGTCCTAAGATGGCCGGATCTATGAGCTTTCGGTATCCGTCCAGCCATATCTCCACTGGGATAATTCCGTTAGCTTCGAACCAGTCTGCAAAATCTGGGTCCGCCATAGCAGGAGAACCATGTCGGACAACGGCCCGGATATCTTCCCTGCTAAGATGGAGCAGCGCTTCGTGAGGGTCGTCTTCGAAATCGCGAACGATGATGAGGTCTGCCAGATTGCCGATGTCGAGTGAGCCTGCGCGACACGCTCCAATGGCTGCGCCGCCGCTTTTCGAGGCCAGGCCGAACAATTCCTGTGGTATCAGGTCGCTGCACGCCGCGGCAACTTTCAACTCCTCCAGCAGATCGCGCGTACCCGATATTCGCGAGTCGCTTCCCAGCGCCAATTTGCCGGCCTCAAACAGCCGGCGCACCGCATGCCTGTCGATAGTTCTGCCAAGCAATCTCATGTTGCTTGCCGGGCACCAGACGACCGACGCCCGGCGCTCGATTACCCGCTCGATGTCCCGGTCTGTCAATGCCACGGCGTGAATGATAACGGTTCGTTCCGTCAAGCATCCCATCGCGTCGAGCTCCGCCAGCTCCGCGGAGGTGACCGGATCGGTTCCTTCTCCAAGGTGAATAAACCATTGTGCGCCAGGCGGAGTGCTGAAATAACTGGCGCGGATTTCCGGTCCATAAGCCGGCTTAGGACCGCGGCCAAGCTGCAGCGAGTGGCACCAGCCGTAGTCGCGCAAAATGCGCGCAGGAAACGCCGGATCATCGAACTCGCCGCTCCAGGGATCGTGGTGTATAACCGTCAGCGCACCGCAAAGCAGGTTCTTCAGGCCTCCCTGCCAATGGCGAAGCGACTTCGATACCTCTTTCGCGCCAGCGACCTCGGCCCGTTCAAACCACGGTTGGAACGCTTCGACCCACGCATAGCTATTTGGGAAAACGCCGCACTGCGGCAACGGCGGCAGGTTGTTCAAGTGGAGATGATCGTGGGCGTTAACCAGAGCTGGAAATAGGATATGGCCTGGAAGGTCGATTTCCAGGGCGTTGGGTGACAGTTCCGCCGCGAACAGGCTGTTGGCGATATGTAGTGGTTGCGTCGTGATGCCGTTCGGGCCGGCTGTCAGGGCGTGATGAATAGTGACCGGACAGGGTGCGGCCTGGCGACTGAAGTCGCGGCTACACATGGCTAAGTCCGGCCATACGGCCGCCCGTATGGGCGCCTTCGCGGGCTCATTCGTTCCGGTCATGATAGTCTCTGCGGCGGGCGGATTAGCTCGCCGACGGTTTTCTCGATGGGAAACGCGTAAAAATCTCGTTTGCACCGCCATTGGGCCAGCTTCTGGATCGGGCGTTTCCAGGGCGCCGGCTCGCCCCAGGCGACTTGCTCGTAGAACTTGAACCGCTCAATCTTGCGGTACTTCTCTTTGGAGACCCAAGGACCGATCGACCCGACATAGTCGAAATCGGACCATTCGTCCAGCGAGCAAGGAAGCTGGAAGCCGTTGCGGACAGCATCGTCGGTAATAGTCGAACCGGGATACGGCTTGAAGTAGAAGATCGGCGTTATGAAGCTGGGGCTCATGGAGCGGAGCCTTTTGGCGACATCCAACGTTGCGCTCACGCTCTGCTCCGGTTCGTCCGGGAAGCCGACGATGAACGGAAAGTTGACCGCAACGTTATGCCGGCGGCATTTCTCCGCGCTGATAAAAACTTGCTCCAGCTTGATATCCTTCTTGATTCGGTCCATCATCTCTTGAGATCCGGATTCCACGCCGATGATTACACGCCGGAGACCGCTCCGCTTGCAAAGCGCCATCACGTCTTCAGGCAGGCGGGCGCCCTGGTCGGCCCTCATGGTCGCGGCCCAGGTAATCGGCAGCTCGCGACGAAGGAATTCCTCGGCAATGGCGGCGACCCGATCGGCATAGGTGAAATAGGTCTCGTCTTGAAAGTTGACGTCCTTGAACCGATAGCGACGCCACAGCGATTCGATCTCTTCTCCCACGCGCTCAGGCTCGAAACCGGTCCATTTTCGATTGTAGACGAACGGATCGGCGCAAAACGCGCATCGGAACGCGCATCCTTGCGATGAGATATAATCCAGTTGAGGCTTGCCCTTGAGCTGGTAATATCGCTCGACCGGGAGCAGCGAGTAGTCATGTGCCGGAAACGTATTGATATTGCGTAGGGTCCTGGGCAGGTTTTGGCGAATCTTACCATTTGGCGTGCGATATGAACATCCCAAACAGCCGTCCAGGGATCCGCCTTTCTCCAGACGAGAGAGGACTTCGGCAAACGTCTCTTCACCCTGAGCCTGAACGGTCACGTCCACGCTTGGTTCCGCGAGGCATTCCTTGCCGAACATCGACGGATGCCAGCCACCCCAGATGACCGGAAGACCCGGACGCGCCTTCTTGGCCGCTCGGGTAATCTGGACCGCGTCCCTGATCGGCGCGCCGGTAAGTACGGTCACACCCAGGCAAAATGCGCCTTCGAGTTGATTGATGATTGCGCGCTCGGGATTCTGCTCCAGGCGCCCGTCCACGATGACCACTTCATACGTGGCGGGATCGAGGTATGATCCAACGGCAACCAGGGCCAGCGGCATAGTGAAGAAAACCGCCCGCGGGTTGTAGAGAACGATTTTTAGCCGCTTAGCGGGGTGTTGAGTAGTGAGTGTTGAGGGTTGAGTCATTCTTGAAGCGCCAGGGTGCAGACACATTGCCGGCACATCGGGTTGGTCTTTACGTCCAGGTTCCCGCGGAAGGCGAGCGCTTTCGGTGAATTGAGGACCGCTTCCAGGCTTCCGGATTCGCGGATATTGCCGATCGGAGCGTGGAAGAAGCAGGGGCGGACCGTGCCGTCCGCCTCGATGACGCTCGATACCCAGGGAGCGTTACACTCATTCGGGTGAAACTCAGCGCTGCCCAAGAGAGCGCTGAAATACTGCAGAAGTCTCCGCCGCAATTTCGCCGGTGATTCGGAGATGAATCCTCGTTGGAATTCGCCTGCAAATTCCCATTCAAGCGCATCGATCTCACATTTCAGTTCCGGAAGATCGTTGTGATTTAAGGCGACATTTGTCACACGGCCTGACGGCCAGCCGCCGGGCCGATTGAACGCCTCGCTTTTGACATCCGCGGCGAGAAAGCTAATCCGTTCAAAACCTACGTTCATCGCGGCCTCTACCGTCGCCCGGAGGTATCGGAAGTTTTCCCGCTGCACGGTGCACCTTGCCGAGATGCAGATGTTCGTACCGGCCTCTCGGACAGCCGATACTCCATCCGCCAGTTTTTCGAAGGCGCGCGGAACATTGCGAATTCGGTCGTGAATTTCGGGTGGTCCGTCGAGACTGACGATCACATCGTCGCAATAGCGGACCAACTCTGGGGCATGCCGCCGCAGCAGGAGGCCTGTACTGAGGACCGTGATTCCTATATCCGCCTGACGCAGATGCTCGCACATCTCCCACATTCGCGAATGCATCAATGGCTCGCCCCCGCTCAATACAACGCGCCGAATGCCGAGTTCGCGCCACTCGCCGAGCCAGCGAGCGATCTCTTCGGGTTGCAGCTCTTGCTTGTCCTTCGCGCGCCAGATGTCGCACATCAGGCAGCGGCAGTTGCACTTGCTGTGCGGATATAGCACCAGAACCGGCAGCCGTGTGATCGGATCGCGGCGGGGTAGCGGTCGATGCGACCCGTCCCTCGTGGGTTTCGGCTGTGGGAGGAGGACGGTCATCTCCGTTCGAGCTCCAGCAGGTAGTGGTCTGCCAAATGCGGCAGCGGCCAAGTCGTTTCCAGCCTACGTTCCAGCCGATTGAGGCATTCGAGCATGCGCGGATGCCTGGCTGCCCAGCATTCAGCATAGGACGGCGGAATGAAGGCGCCAATCGCATTTGTGGCGATAAGCCTGAATTCCGGATCGAAGGCCTTGATAACTGTTTGAATAGAAGGATAGTTCACCCTAATCCCGCGCCATTCCACCCCGCCGCAACGGAGCCGCCTGAATGCTTTTCCCGGCTTTCCATGGCACATGTACCAGACCCATTCCCAAAGACACGCCGGTCCCATCAGGCAGAGGATGGCAAAGCCTCCCGGTCGAAGATGATCCGCCAGCCCA
>JBGPOG010000074.1:0-11738 GCA_041487935.1 Chthonomonadia bacterium
ATCTCCATCTTGCCGTCGTCATTGAAATCGAGGACCGCTTTGATCGAGTTGCCCTCGGGAGCGTTGAATACTTTCGCTCTTGGATAGTACTCCCCGGACAGGACGATGTTCTCGACGCCGATCTTCCCAAGTCTGCGCAGGAGGACGAGTGAATAATCACCTGCCGAGGAACTTGGGCGCACCTGCTCGAATGGTCCGTGTCGATCGATCCACTTTCCGCGATTACTTCCGCCCATCAAGTATCCGGAGGGCATGAAGACGATTGCGTGGCCGCTTACCGGCTTCTGCTCTCTTCGAGAAAGGGATCGAGTTTGCCTACGTCAAGATCGGTTATGCGAATCAGTGCGATCCGGTCCATTGCAAGTCGATACCATTCGCAGCGTGGCTGCCGCCAAGAAGCCGCAACGTCGTATCACTTCCCAAGCGCGGCCTTTACCGCGTCGCGCATTTTGCGAATTCCCGTGCTGGCAACCGTCTGAGCATCTTGCTTCCAATAATCACGATTGAACAGCTCAAGAGAAAGGACTCCGTCATATCCGATCGCCTCGAGATCGCGAAACACCTGCCCTAATGGCGCGATGCCGTCTCCTGGGTAGACGCGGCTCGCGTCGGTGATCGTGTCTCGTGGCGGCTCGGCCGGGTAATCGTTCAAGTGGAAGCAGTGAACGGCAGCGCCGCTCAAAAGCCTGATTCCTGAAAACGGAGTGCCGCCCTTGTACAGGTGAAAAACGTCCGGCAGCACGCACGCCTTCGGATGGCCGCTTTCGAGCGCCACGAACATCGCCTGACTCAGTCTCGTCAGTGTTTTGGAGAAGCCCCACACTTCTACTTCGGGCACCACACCGATCTTGTCGCCGATCTCCAATAAAGCCCGGTATCGCTCGGCCGCCTTGAATAGATCGATATCAGCGCGGTCGGTTGCGCCGGCGGGCGGACAGGCCAGGCGCGTTCCACCGATGTTGGCAACTAACTCCATGTTTCGCTTTGCCTCTTCGACCGCCTTGGCGCGGCGAGCGTCCTCATCTACGATCCAATCGAAGAAGCCGATCGAGCTTTCCACGGTTAGGCCGCGATCGCGGATTCGTTTAGCGAGATCTCTAAGCGATTTACCGCCTTTCACATGCTCGTCGAGTTCTCTAATCCAAGGTTCGATAGCGTTGTAGCCCGCCTGTCCCGCAATGTCCACGATCTCCGTGATCGGCAGCTTGTGGCCCATCAGTGTGCTGGTATTAAGACAGTAACGGAACGGCGCCGCTTTCGATCTCTTACGTACGGATGCTTTCGCGGATTGCGGCGCGATCCCGCTTGCCAATGCGCCGCTCGCGCCTGAAATCATTTGCCTTCGACTGATTTGAGCGTCCACTTCCCCCCCATCCAGTCTGAATTCATTAGAACCCAGCCATGTAGAATTAGCCCGGCGATGCTGAGTAACGGCGTCGTTTACCGGTCATCTCCCTGCAGATTCAGTCAGAACCTTCGACATGCCCCAAATTCGCTCCTGCAGATTCAGCCCGAGAATGGAAACAGGTTTCACTGCCGATCTCTTAGGGCCAGTTACGGTATAATTGCCTGAAGTAACCGGTATGCCATATGTAGACGCCAAGTGCGGCCACCGGACGGTTCTCAACATAGATGCGATTATTGACATTTCTCAAGAGTAAAATCCACCGAGCTATCGTCACAGAGGCGAACGTGGATTATGTTGGAAGCATAACGATCGACCGGGATTTGATGGACCACGTCGATCTCTTTCCTGGAGAGCTAGTGCATGTCTGGAATGTGGATAATGGCCAGCGGTTTGAGACCTATGTCATGGAAGGGGAACGTGGCACAGGAATTATTTGTGTCAACGGTGCGGCTGCCCATCGAGCGAACGTTGGGGATAAGGTAATTATTACGGCATTTGTCCTAACGGACGAACCGATAATTCCAAAAATGATATTGGTTGATGAAAAAAACAGGTTCACCATTCACATGCCCATGCGCGGCAGCCACCCGTAGGCGGGCCGGCGTATCAGATTTAATTGTCCGTTCCCTTGACAGTGGACTCCGGTTTGTGTATGATTGACTGACTCTTGGGCCGCTAAAATCATGATGTCTGATGGAGGCGCTTGAAAATGGAATCGCTGCGGGTATTGATTGCCGAAGACGAAGCGCTAACCCGAACAATTTTGCGGGCTAGGCTTGAGAAGCTAGGCCACCGAGTTGTTGCAGAGGCGGAGAACGGCGTACAGGCCGTCGAGGCTGCCAACACCGCCAAACCCGACGTTATCATCATGGACATTCGAATGCCGGAAATGGACGGAATTGAAGCCGCACGGCAGATCGTCGAGCAGAATCCGTGCGCAATTCTGTTTCTCACCGCCTTTAGCGAGGACACGCTCGTCGAGAAAGCGGGAGAAACGGGTGCGCTGGCCTATCTGATGAAGCCGTTTCGCAAGGAGGATCTCGCGCCCGCACTGGAGGTAGCCGTCCGTCGCTTCCGCCAGATTCAAGGTCAGAGCAAAGAGATCACCGAACTTAAGGATTCGCTCGAGTCGCGGAAGTTGATCGAGCGGGCAAAGGGAATATTGATGGACCGCCACGGCCTCAACGAAGACGAGGCATTTAAGCGCATCCACTTCCAGGCCCGAAATCAGAACAAGAAAATGAAAGAGATCGCGCAAAGCATCATAACGGCCTCGGAATTGATGTGATCGGGCAGTGCGCTAAATAGCCGGCGAGTTAGCTGCGTGCCGGCAGATTCAGGCGACGATTCGTAATGTTTGATGCGTGAGGATGTTGGTTGTTTTCACGGATGACCGATTGCGCATTTTGCAACTAGAAGCCTCGTTTTGAGGCGCCTTCGTTTTCGCTATGCAATTCCCCTACCGGCTTGCTGCTATTGACCTCGACGAGACGCTGCTTGGCCCGGACCACTTAATCTCTGACCGTAATAGGGAGGCTGTAACGTCTCTGGCGAGGGCCGGTGTGACATGTGTGATAGCGTCCGGCCGAATGCACGAAGCGACCACCCGGTTTGCGGACGAGCTTGGTCTGGCGGAGCCGATTATCTCCTACAACGGCTCGATGGTCAAACATTACGGATCGAAGGAGGTCTGGCTTCACATGCGGGTTCCATCCGGGCCGGCTGGTGAGGTCGCTCGGTTTTGCGAGCAAAACCACCGTCACCTCAATTACTACCTCAACGACCGGCTCTACGTCTCGCAAACTGGCTATTGGGCCGAGTTCTATGTCAAGCAGACCGGTTCTCCGATGGAGAAGATCGACAGCCTTCTCGATCTTATAGGAACCGAGCCGACCAAAATGATCCTGATCGATTCGCCCGGAACCGTCGATCGTCTTCTTTCGGAATTCAGGGACCAATACGGTGATTCGCTCTATATCACGAAGACGAATCCGGAATACCTGGAGTTTATGAACCCTTCCGCAAATAAGGGGCGGGCGCTTGAACTGGTTGCCGATCGACTGCGGATATCACGCAAGGAGACGCTTGCATTCGGAGACGGCAACAACGACTTGCCGATGATTCAGTGGGCCGGGCTAGGGGTAGCAATGGGAGGCGCGAGAGCAAACGTTCGCGGCTCGGCAGATATTGTCGCGCCCCCTTTTGAGGAAGACGGCCTGGCAGCGGCGATCGAACAACTGATGTCTATTTCTATGCCAGTCCTCGGCGCCACAGCATCTCCGCGGTAATCGAATGCTTGCAATTCTCGCATAAACCCGTCTCTGCGATGGCGAACACGCCTTCTTGTTCGAGTTTCGCATGGCGCGTGAATGCGTCGTGCAGCTCGGTCAGCTTGTCGTGCAGCGACCAGACTTCCAGAAATACGAGCGATTTTTCCCGCAGCCATTTTCGAACAAGCACGTCCACGTCCGCGTGAACCGCCTCGGCGGAACGGGTTTCCTCGATCAGAGTGGCCAGAACCGGCGCAATCGATCTCACATCCGCATTTTCGCACGACTCAAGTCGCGGCTGAAGAGAATCCGCCTCATCCATGCCATGGAGCCGGACGGATCGATTTAGTCTCTCCAATGACACGATCATTTCTCGCTCTTGCATCTTGTCAAGCGTACCGCCCTGGGTCCAATCGAGCAGGTTCAGTATCTCTTCGACCGATTGCACGATCTGGTGATGACATTTGGACAGGTATCCAAGTGGATCTGCCGTCGCTCCGGGCGGAGGCGTTTGAGTTGTCGCTATCACAGTGTGATCCCTTTCTGGTCAAATCGAACGGACCGTCAACATTATATGCTCTTGCCGGCGCGGCGCCATCCGCCGAATGGCCGATTATCGCGCCGGGGTTACACAAGCGCGCGCGATCAAGCGTCTTATAGTCTGTGATAACTTAGCGTTGACATTCTCGCTGGCTCGTGCTATTCTAAAAGTGCCGCAAAATCAGTGTGACGTGGTCTCAAAAAATCGCTAAAGAGTTTTTATCCGTTGCCGATAATAGTTATGTAATTGAGATGTAAAAGGCAAACCCACAGAAATGTGGGGACGCAAAGCTTTGGACCTAACGGAGTGATTCCTCAACGGAGAGGTCGTTCGCTGAATCACATACTATGGTTGCCAGGCTGCCGTCTTTCGACTTCGGTTCCGATATTAGATCGGATCCGCGACGAGAAGGGGGCAAGAAATGAAGATTTCCCTGCAAGAAGTGGACCGCATCCGCCAGAGCCAATCGGTTTCTCGGGTGAACGGTAACGGTACCAACGGCAACGGTAAGGCGACAGGTACCAACGGTCATTCCAGTGCGGCGTCGGTGGAAGTATCCGCTACGGCTCAGGAGATTCAGCGGGTTAAGAAGCTTGTTAATTCCGTTCCCGATGTTCGCGATGATGTAGTGCAGTCGCTTAAGGCGCGAATTGAGAGTGGAAGCTATAATATCAGTGGCGCAGACATCGCCGATTTGATGGTTCGCCGGGCTGTAGCAGACAGCGCCCGGTAGATCTAGCCACTGAAACAGAAGGTTGCGCGGGAGGATGCCGAAATTGGCATCCTCCTTTGTGTGTTTGTGTCTACTCCCGCGCTCGACCTCATCGAGTTGATGGCTCCAACGCACATATACTTACATAGGGCCAACGCGCAATTGTCCCAAGACTGGCGGAGGAGTTCGATCGCTGAGCGGCCAATTGTATGCCGCCCGGTTCGATCTTTAACGGACGGGTATCATCGTGCGGCTATGTTGCATTGTTTAGTCGTCGGCCATTCTCGACATTCAGGTATTGGAAGGTTTAACGATATTCGATGTCAATCGTTCTTGCAGTGGTGAACCAAAAAGGCGGCGTTGGCAAGACGACGACCGTCGTCAACCTCGGCGCGTGCCTGGCGGAACTGGGAAAGAAGACGCTGATTATCGACCTCGACCCTCAGGGAAACGCAACCAGCGGGGCTGGAATTGATAAGAGTCTGGTCGGCATATCCAAAGGCCGGTCAATAGCGTCGATTTATGATGTTCTCGTCAATGAACTGTCGATTTGCGCTGCGGTCGCGCCGACGACGGTGGAGCGGCTTTCCATTGTTCCGGCGACGCTCGACCTGGCCGGGTCGGAGGTGGAGCTAATGCCTCGCATCGCTCGAGAGGCTTCTTTACGCAATGCGCTCGAGCCAGTTCGGGATTCGTTCGACATCATCATGATCGACGCGCCTCCATCCCTCGGACTCTTAACCGTTAATGCGCTCGTCGCGGCGGATTCGGTTCTGATTCCCATCCAATGCGAGTATTACGCGCTCGAAGGCGTGAGTCAGCTAATGAAGACGATCGAGATGGTTCGCCGTCAGGTAAATACGTCCTTAGACATCGCGATGGTGCTTCTGACAATGTATGACAACCGCGTCAAGCTCAACCAGCAGGTCGTCGCTGAAGTGAGGCAGGCTTTTGGGGACAAGGTGGCTCGGAAGCCAATTCCCCGAAATTCTCGCCTCGCCGAGGCGCCGAGCCACGGACTTCCAATATCGTTATACGACCCAAAGTGCCGGGGCGCGCAGGCTTATCGCGACCTTGCCCAGGAGGTACTGAGAATTGAACAGAAGAGCGCTGGGTAGGGGGCTTGAAGCCCTACTGTCGAACGACCTTGTGACTGATAGCAGGGGCGAGATTCTGCAGGTCCGCGTTGATCAAATTCTCCCGAACCCGTATCAACCGCGCAAGGAATTCACGCCGGAGAAGCTCTCGGAGCTGGTTCAGTCGATCAAGGCACACGGCATTCTCCAGCCAATCATCGTGCGCCGGTTGGGTGTGGATTCGTTTGAACTTGTCGCAGGGGAACGGCGCGTGCGCGCGGCGCGGGAGGCAGGCATTTCGACGGTGCCAGTCATCATCCGCGAATTCGAGCGGCCACAGATGTTGGAAGTGGCATTGATCGAGAATCTCCAGCGCGAGGACATCAATGCGGTGGAAGCCGCGATGGCGTACCGTCAATTGCGGGACGAATTCGGGTTGAGCCAGGAAGAGATTGCCCGGAAAGTCGGAAAATCTCCTGCTTCGGTTTCCAATATGCTGCGACTGCTCGCTTTACCACAGCCGATTCTGCAAAGTATTTCTCGAGGAGAGATCACGGAAGGCCATGGCCGCGCGCTGCTGCAAGTCAGACCGGAGGCTCAGCATGTCGCCTGGGACAATATCCGGAAGCGCGGCTTGAGCGTGCGTGAGGCGGAAAAGCTGGGTCGGGAATTCCGGCTGGAGCGCGCTGGAGAATCTCGCAATTCGTCAATGGCGCCCACAGACCGCACGAAAGATCCGCACGACCTGGCAATTGAGGAGGCCCTTCGCACAGCGCTTGGCACAAAGGTGATCTTGCGAAGAATTACGCACGGAGTCGGTAAGATCGAGATCGATTTCTATTCCGAGGAGGTGCTGGAAGGCTTGATCCGGCGTTTGATCGGAGAATGAGCGGAACCACGCCAGAGGAGCGATTCTATTATCATGATCCGGATGCTCCTGAACCGAATGTGCCGCTGCAGCCCGGCGTTGCTGCGATAATCTTCGATGCTGAACGACGTATCTTGATCATGAAGAGGACTCGCGGGCCTTATTGGTGCGTCCCTGGCGGGCGAATGGACATTGGCGAATCGGCCGGGGATTGCTGCATCCGCGAGACGCTTGAGGAGACCGGTCTTGAGACTTGCGTAAAAGGGCTAATTGGACTCTATACCGACCCTGCCAGCATCTGTTCGTATCCGGACGGCAATGTGCATCAGAGCTACATCGCCCTATTTGAATGCGAGGTCACAGGCGGAGCGCTCACTGAAAGTGACGAGACCGCGCACTTTCATTGGCTGGGACGAGAGGAGCTGGACGAGTTCAAACTGCTCCCTGACAATGTCCTATGTTGTAAGGACGCGTGGGCGGGACAGGAGCGGGCATATATTCGATAAGTTTTCACGTGAAAACTCAGTCAAGGGCGATTTCGAAGTCCACAACAACTGGAAAATGGTCCGATGCTTGCGTTTTCCATACTCGCAGTGAGAAAGCCTGTATCTTCTCCGATCCCCAAACATAATCGATTCTAACCTTTGGCTGATCCGCGGTAAAAGTCAATAGCCTATTCTCGAATCCCAGGTCTACCAGTCCAGCATCGTTACCCAGTCGAATGATCTCCTCGCTCCCGTCTTCCGCGTTGAAATCTCCCGCCAGGAGTATCGGCGATTTCGCCTCCTTTGCCGCATCAGCTACCACGCCCGAAGATTCAATCCGATCCCTTGAGTGGAGACTCCAGTGGGTATTCAAAATCGTGAGCTGACCGATTTCGGTCACGACAACGGCTTTTTGCAGCCCTCGACGCTCCGGGTAGCGAAGAACCGAGCGCCGCTCACACTCATTCGGCAAACGAATGCTCTGATTCGAGACAATCGGGAATCGCGTCAGAATACAGTTTCCAAATTGGCCGAACCCTACACGATAATTGGCTTGGAAGACACATCCATACCTGAGCGCGCTCCGCAACCAACCCGGTTGATCTACGAGTCTACTCCAGGGAAGACGTTTGTGAACCTCCTGAAGGCAAACAATATCAGCCTGTATCTCTTGAAGTACCTCCGCGATCCGCTCGATAGAGCGGATATTGTCCGTGCCCAACCCGCCACGGATATTGTACGTAACGATCCGCATCCTATTCCCGCAAACGTGGATCGAGAGCGTCGCGGAGCGCGTCTCCGAAGAAGTTAAAGGCGAGGACCGTTACGCCAAGAGCCAAAGCCGGGTAGAGGATCAGTGTTGGGGCTGAGCGCATATACGGGCGCGCATCGCTTATCATTCGGCCCCAGCTCGGATACGGTGGCTGAATTCCGATTCCCAGGAAGCTCAATGTCGCCTCCGCCAGGATCACGTTGGCGATATCGACGGTCACCGCAACGATGATCGGGCTGAGCATATTGGGCAGCAAGTGCCTCGTAACGATGCCCCAGCCGCTCACTCCGATGGCGCGAGCTGCTTCCACATACTCCTTCTCGCGCAGCGCAAGCGCCTGACCCCGCACGAGACGCGCCATGCCCGGCCAGTTGACGATGGCCAGTGCGACAAACACGGTAAGAAAGCTCGCCAGGACGGTGGTCGGGCGAATTACGCCAACGAGCAGAATCGCGAAGAGAAGGTCGGGAAACGCGAACATCGCGTCCGTCACGCGCATCAGGATCGTATCCCAAAGCCCGCCTTTATATGCTGCGAGCAAACCCAAGGCGATCCCGATGGTGACTTCGATTACTTGAACAACTAACCCAACCGTCAAAGAGACCCTTGCGCCGTAGATCATCCGGCTTAAAGTATCCTGCCCAAGATTGTCTGTTCCGAGGCGATGTTTGGCATCCGGCGAAGCCGGAAGCGTGGCGTAGGCTCGGTCCTGGAAGTCATAAGCATGCGGAGCGATTAATGGGGCGAAGATGGCCACGAGGATCAAGGAAACAATGATGAATCCGCTCAAAACGGCAACCGGATTCTTCTTTAGGCGGCGAACCGCCTCCGCAGTCGGGCTGCCGGTTGTTCGCGCGGCTTCCTGGAATGCCTCCACCGCCATCAACGCGCCTCCTCATACCGAACGCGAGGATCGATCACGGCGTACAGGATATCCACAATCAGGTTGACGGCGATAAAGATTGCTGCGACAAGAAGCGCCACCCCCTGAATGACGGGATAATCGCGACGGAGAATGGACTGGATGGACTCGTAGCCGATTCCTGGGATGTTGAAGATCGTCTCTACGACGAAAGATCCGGTGAGCAGAAATCCGAATGTGTTCCCAATGACAGTCAAAACCGGGAGAAAAGCGTTCTTGAAGGCGTGTTTCAAGAGCACGCGAGCGGGCGATAGGCCCTTTGCAAAGGCCGTTCGAATGTAGTCTTGACGGATTACGTCCAACATTGACGACCGCATGAATCGGGCGATCAATGCGGAAGGCCGGGACGCCAATACCAGGACGGGCATCACATAATACGACGGCCCCTCCCAACCCGAAGATGGCAGCCAGCCGAAATGAAGGCTAAAGATTAGCATCAGGACCGGGGCAAGAACGAAAGCTGGGAGAGAGACGCATAGAAGGACTGCGGACATCGTAAACCGATCTGCAAATCGATTATGATTTAAAGCTGCCAGAATCCCTGAAGGAATGCCAAGCAAGAGAGCCGTTACCATGGCCAAGCAGGCGAGGAGTGCAGTCGTGGGAAACTGCTCTGCGATCATCTGCGTCACCGGGCGGTTCGCGTTAGAAAAACTCCTGCCCAGATCACCATGAAGGGCGTTCCACAAGAAATTGCCGTATTGCACCAGCGGTGGTCGGTCCAGGCCATATTCGTGCTCAAGGCTCTTCCGAATCGCCGGATCGCTATGCTGCCCTAACATGATGTCGATCGGGCTGGCTGGCGAGAGATACCCGAGAAAGAAGGTGATAAATGAAACGGCGAGGAGGGTCGGAATTGCCAGAAGGAGGCGGTTGCGGATGTAGATGAGCATGGCCTTAGGATACCCGCGATCAGCGCTCTAAGTGCGTCAAGCTGTGGAGCAGATAGCTCATGAGATTCCGTCGAAGTCCTTTCACGTACGGCTTCACAAGGATCCGGCCGCTGCCGCATACCAGTGGCAGCAGGGCAACCTCTTCCATCGCAAGGCGGTCGGCCTCCTGGTATAGAGGAATGCGTTTCGCCATATCCGATTCGGCATCGGCGCGGTCGCAAAGAGCATCGAATTTCGCGTTGCGATAGCCGAAGAAGTTGAGCGACGCCTTGGAATGGAGAAGCATCGAGAGATAGTTCTGCGGATCGATGTAGTCGGGCGCCCAGTCATTGATGCAGAATGCCACCCTGCTCTGATAAAGATCGGTTCGCAGCACCGCGGCGTCCCGCTCCTGTAAATCGACCGGCAATCGCAGGTTCTCGTTTAGGTTCTTGCGAATGACCTGCGCCATGGCGCTGATCTCATTACTGGACTTCGGATAGACAAGCGTCAATTTCGGAAAGCTGCGTCCGCCAGGATATCCGGCACCCGCAAGAAGGCTCCGCGCGTATTCCGGATTGAATTGATGTGGGTTGAGGCCCTCGTTGTAACCCGGAAATCCTGGTGGCAGAAATCCGAACTCCGCTGTCCATATCCCGTGGCTCGCAACTTCCGCGATCTCTTTCCGATCGACCGCCCGCGCAATTGCCTGCCGCGCCTTGACGTTGCGGAAAGCCGGCTCGAGATCCGGGTGCATTACAAGAAAATCCACATCTGCCGACGGCACGACCCGGATCTCCGATTTCAGCTTGGGATTTCGGCTGTCATTAAGGAAATCGCCGGGAGTGAGTGTGCAAATGTCCAGTTCTCCGTTTTCATACATGATATGGACTGTTTGCGGATCCTTTACGATCGGGCGCTCGATTCGATCCAATGGCGGACGCCCCGCATAATGGTCGCGATTGCAGGTCAGGACGAATTTGTAACTGTGCCTGTATTCGGCAAATCTGAATGGGCCCGTACCGATTGCGGCATTCTCGTCCAGCCGGCCCCCGTTCCGCTCGATCGCCTCGCGGCAGACGATCCAGCTCGTCGGATAGGCAAGCGCGCCGAGAAAGTAGCCTCGGGGACGGTCAAGGGTGACCGTGACTGTTTGAGGATCGACTACCTTGACCCCGTCGAGCTCGCGCGATTTACCGGAAACAACATCCTGCAAGCCCACAATCCCGCCGAGGTAGTTTGAGGCGACGCCGGATTTCGTCTCGTGCCAGAGCGCCCGCTCGAGACTGAACTTAACATCTGAAGCGGACATTTGCCGGCCGTTATGAAACTTGACGCCACTTCTGAGATAGAAAGTGTAAACCAGGCCATCAGGAGAAATGTCCAGATGCTCCGCGAGTTGAGGCACTACCCGATTGTTTTCGTCGAAGGTCACAAGGCCTTCGTAGACGTTCTGGAGGAGCTCCAGCGATGGCGTCTCGATAATGCAAGCGGGATCGAGCGTTGCCGGCTCGAGGGCAATGGCATACCGCAAGACCTGGCTAGACGATTTGGTCTTGCTGCTTTTCCCGCAACCGACCAGGCCGGCTGTCGCTGCCAGGAAAGCGCGGCGTGTGCAAGTATTACTACGTTTATGAATAGGCGCAGGCACCACGCATCCAATCGCTCGGAACTAGTGTAGTGTCTCCATATCAGCCTTACAATGTGAAGGAAAAGCACCCATACGGGTGGCCGTCTGGCCAGGTTCCTCGCAAAGGCGGCTCCTAAGGACAAACGTCAAAAGCAGGTCCCTCACAACGACGGTTCGGGATG
>JBGPOG010000075.1:0-11591 GCA_041487935.1 Chthonomonadia bacterium
GCACCATCCCCGGGAAAAAGCCGGCCTCGGCAAGGCCCAGCAGGAAGCGAAGCGTATAGAACGAAGCCGGGGATCTAACGAACATCATCGCGGATGAGATGATTCCCCAGGTGATCATGATCCTGGCTATCCAGATCCGCGCGCCAATTTTCTCCAAGATCAAGTTACTGGGCACTTCGAACAAAAAATAGCCGAGGAAGAAGATGCCGGCGCCCGTCCCGTACATGTCATCGCTAAATCCGAGATCTACCTTCATCGTGAGAGAAGCGGCGCTCACGTTAAGGCGGTCCAGATAGTTGCAAATATAGCAAACGAACATAAACGGAATTAGACGGCGAGTGACCTTTGCAATGGTTCTGATTTCTAAAGCGTTGTCCAATGGCCGCTGCCTTCCGTTGGAATAAGTATCTGTAGCGGCAGCCCTGCGCGGCCATACGAATTGGGCGTGTGGACCGCGGAACGAAATGGGTTGGGCAAATGCCGGGGATAATTGGGGCGGCCACGCAGGGCCGCCCGTACAGAATTACGGAACGCTTGAAGGACGATCATTTCTTGGGTGTGACCGTCAGCAGGACGGGCGGGCCGGCGTAGCTGACCTTTACGACGAAATTGATCGATACCGCTCCCAGTACCGCGATGGGCAAGTTAGCCACGGGCGCGGCACTCTGGTCCGCTTTGAGAACGATCGATCCCTTGGTCTCGTTGTCTCCGAGCAGAGTCTTGCTGGCGCCTTCGTCCAGGCTTACGCCGGGCGGAAACGGATTGCCGTACACGGATCCAAGATGGCGGAGGAGTACGTCCAAAGTTACCGGCTTGGTATACCCCGGAGCGCGCTTGACGTTTACGTCGATCTTCGCAGTGCCTCCCGGAGCGAGCGTGACACTCGTCGCGCTAAGCTCGATCACGATGTCGGACGGATCCGTGACGGCCACAACTTGCATTTCGACCTTGAAAAGACCGCGCCCGCCTCCCGGAAGATAGATCTCAGACTCCGGGATTGCGCGGTGGACCAGCGTCGCCGGTTTTCCGTCCGGGCCGTTGGCCGTGGCGGTTCCTATCACTTCCACCGTTCCAACGCCAATCTTCGCATTCGGGGCGCAGGTCAAGATGACACATCCCTGGTTCATGTTCGCCGGAATAGTCAGCGGGGTCGCGGTCACTCCCGCCGGAAGCCCTTTGACCTCCACCTTGATCTCACCGTTGAACCCGAATAGCCGGTTGACGTGTACGTACCATGCTCCGCTGTTTCCGGGCCCGAGCTTCATTTTGTCGTCGTCGCAGCGAAGGGTGAAGTCCGGGCCGGATGGTCTGGCAGTGAGAAGATACACGAAGTTGTCTCCGCCTCGCTGGTGGAGGTCGCGCACCTCGATCTGATAATCGCCGTTCGCCGGGGCGGTGAAGTTAAGCAGGGAGTCCGCGCTGCCTGCGTCGTCGTTGCTCGCGATCTCTTTGCCTTCAGGATTGAAGAGGGTTAATACGGAGTCAATACGAGAATCAAATCTTCGCGCCTCGACCTCGAACGTGTACATCCGCCCTTTTTCGGCGTGGAATCGGTACCGATGTTTCAGCCCCATCTTGTCGCCTGCGATTCGAGCATTGACGGCGCCTGGAATATCGAGGTTCTCTACTTGCCCCGGCGCCGGGCCGTTTTGAAGAGATTTCAGCGGCAGGTCCGTGACCAACACCGGTACTGGATTCGAGATGCCGTTGGCCGTCTTGAGCTGTACGGTCCGTTCTCCCATCGGCACGCCGGCAGGAACCTCCAGGCTCGCAAGCTTCGGCTCTCCGAGGTTGTAGCCGATGGCCGCAATGCCGGATGTCGCGCCCGTATGAACGCCCATGGGAATCAGCGACGTGATGTATGGCCGCTTCGTCACACTCAAGCGATAGGTCCAATATTGATTGCCCAGGTAGCGCACGTCCCGAATTTGAATCATGTATTCGCCGGACTGCTCGAAGCGATAGTGAAGCAGAGGATCTGCGCGGTAGTAATCGTCGTTTGAGGCCAACTCCCTACCGGTGGAATCTCGCAGCGTGATGATGGGGTCGGCGTGCTCTTGAAGGTCGTGGATTTTGTCCTCGAGGCGCGCGCACGTCACGGAAAACGTCAGCTCTTCTCCCGCCTGGGCTTTGAACTTGAACGTGTCGATATCTTCGCCTTGCTGGAGCCTGCCGTTGATTGTGACCGGAGGATTGATTTCTTGCGCCTGTGCCGGCTCGTTATTGGGTTCCTTCTCCTGCACTTCAGGCTCGTCGCCGATTACGATCATCCCGACCGACGAGACGCCTCTTGGAGTAATCACCCGCACCTCGCGAACTCCGAGGCCGGCGTCCGGCACTGCGGTAATCTTGAGCTTGATCTGATTCAGGACGGGAAGCGTTTTCTTCTTCTCATCAAGTGGCGGCCATCCGTCTTTCGGCACAATAACCTCGCCCGTCACGCCCGTTCCCTCGATCAACACCTTATAGGCGCCGTTGAAGTTGTGCTCTCCGGAAAGGGCGATCTCTTCGGTGGCCCCACGCTTGAGCCCGCACGGATAGAGGCTGTAGATAAACGGATACGAGGTCTGTGCCGTCGCGGGATCGGGCCAGCCAAATGCCGCGATGGCGAAAAGAACGCAAATCTGTGATTTGGATAGTATGGTACGATTCATCCGGAGCCTCCCCAGCGAGGATATGTTGTGGCATTATACGACTGCACGGTTAGAGCCGTCAACTGCCCGCGTGTTACAAGTGATTATTTTGTTATGGTCTCCGTGCTAAAGCGCAGAATTTGTCCGCGGCAAGTCCGTATAAGAAGAAGGAGTTTATTCTCAAGCTGCGAAACAAACATTCGGGCAAACGAAGCCTTTCGACCGGGCCAATATCATGACTCTCGTCCCACGGGCTGGGTATTCTTCAAAGACGTTGGTATTCGGTTCCCCGCCTTACGTTCGCGCTTGGGGTCGAACGATGGCACTTGTCTCCGCCGCTCCGGCCGCGTCGATCCTGTTATTCTTCGAGATCAACTCCCCGAAACGCGAGATCGTTCTCGTTTTTCTGCTTTTCACGTTTGCCGCGGGATTACTTGCGACCCTCTGGGAAGAACTGTTCATCCTTCGGCTCGATGAAAGGTCATTTGAACTCCGGCGAGGTTGCTTTCCAATTCGTTCCACCAAGTCCGGCGGGATAAGTGAAGTTGCACAGGTTTCACTTGAGTCCGACCGCACGGCGAATCTCTACGGCGAGATCGAAAGCAGCGAGGTCCTTCGTCTTGCACTGGCGTCACACCGGATAACGATGACGATGGAGTGGCCGGAAGTGGCGCCCGAGGACGCCGCTCTCAAAATTGCCGATGCGCTCGGTCAGCCGCTCGTGCGCCAGGCGCGCGGACCGCACGCCGCGAGAACGAGAAAATGGATCGAACGCGGCGTTCAAAGCGCCGCGTGGGCAGGGACGCTTGCGGTAGCCATCGTTATGCTCATCCCGGTGATGCGCGCAGGACGAAGCTTCAGGCCGATGACCCCGGGCGGCAGCCGCTTTGGCGGAACCGGTTGGTTCAGCGCCGGCATCGATCGCTATTACCGTGGAGACTTCGCCGGCGCCGAGGAAGCGCTCCGAAAATCCATTGATCGCAGGCCTAACGATCCCCAGGTTTATAATATGCTTGCATATGCTGAAGCAGAACAGAACCGGTTACAGGAGGCATTGAAGGCCGCTGAAAAGGCGGTAAGCCTGGCGCCGCGCGATGGCAACATCATCGACACAGTGGCTGAAATGCATCAGCGACTGGGCGAATTCGAATTAGCTGCCGGCCTGTATGAGGAAGCGCTGGCGCACGAAACTCCGCCCGAGCGTCCCGAATCCCATTTCAAATATGCCCGTACGCTACTTTCCCTCCACCGGAAGCGCGAAGCTATCAAGCAATTGCAAGCCTGCCTCGGTCTGCGGTACACGCCGTGGGCCGCGCGAGCCCGTGAACTCCTGGCCGAGCTCCGCCGCAACGACCCCAGCATTAAGGTCATGGAACCGCCTGTCTCGATCCACGAGGCCGACCCCATCTCGAACACATATCGAGCGAACAATGGCGGCGGGAGGTTGTTCCGTTCGATTCGACCCGGCTAACACTATTTGCCGATCGTTTCAACAGGCTTCGTCTCGATCGGTCCCAGGCCTTTGAGCTGCGCATCAACGGACTTTGCCGGAGCGACCATCACCAGGGAGAGCCCGCCAGGAGCGGCGTATGTTTTGACAATTCTGTTTGCGTCCGCCAGGGTCACCGATCGGAGACGGGCAAGGTAGGTTTGAAGGTAATCATCCGGCAGCCCGCACAGAGCAATCTGGGCCAGTTCGCGCGCGAGCGCCTCCGGCGTCTGTACGTGGATAGCATAAAGGCCCGAAAGATAGTTCTTGGCCTTTTGGATTTCCGCCGGAGTGAACCCGGTTGAGGCGGTCTTCTGAAGGACCTCTTTCACGGCATCCAGCAGCTTACGCGTGGTTTCGATTTTCGTAAAAGTCGAAACCGTGAACGATCCCCCGTGAACTTTGGCCGAGAAGATGCTCGAGATTCCGTAGGTAAGACTGCGATTTATTCTTATCTCGTCGACGAGCCTGGAAGTGAATCCGCCGCCTAGAATTGTCTCGGCGATCTCAGCCGGGAAATAGTCTTTGCTGTTCCGTGCAAACGCGGTCCGACCGAAGCGGACCTGGGTTTGAGTAGCGTCCGGCTTGTCGACCAGGACCAGCTTCTTGGGGCCGGCTACGACTGGTGGAATCTTCAATTCGGATTCGGCGCCTTTTTCCCAATCGCCAAATTTCAGCCTCAGGGCTTGTATGAATTGAGGCGTATGAAAATCACCGACCGCCACCAGAATCATCCGTTTCGGCGTCATGATCCGTTGATGGTAAGCGGCTATGTCTTCTCGCGCGATCGACTTGACCGAAGTCATGGTCGCATCGATTCCGTAGGGATGGCCCGCGTAAACAACTTCCGTTTCCACGCGGCTTGCCACCGCTCCGGGGTCTTCGGAGAGCGATTGCAATCCCGCCAGCATAAGCTGCCTTTCGCGCTCGATTTCTTCGATGGGGAAAGTCGGATGGAGTATGACGTCCGCAAACAGATCCAGAATCTGGCCGGTGTCCCGTGCAAGCGCGCTCGCGGATACCGACACGACATCGTCGCCGGCGGCCGTTCCGAGGGACGCACCGAGGAAATCCACTTCCTCGGCGATCTTTACTGCGTTGCGCTTTCCGGTGCCTTTCCGTAGGAGCTCGGCGGTCAGGGATGCAGTTCCCGCCTTGCCGGACGGATCGCCGCATTGACCACCCGGAAACAGCGCCGTAACCGTCAATGTGGGAGCGCGGCGGTATTCCATCAGGACCAGCCTGATGCCATTCGGAAGCGTTACCCGTGTGACTGGCGGGAGCTTGATGTCCTGTCCAACGGCTGCTAAGGGATGAAGAAGGCAAAGTCCAACGGCATAAAACACGAAGACGGCAAGATTCAAGGGATTAAACACGAAGACACGAAGACCACGAACAGGTCTCAGTAATACGCCGTAATAGTCACGCGTATTCATTGGGCAACCTCCCGAGGTTCTCTTCGTTTCTTCGTGCCTTCGTGTTTAGAATCCGTCCCTAGATTGGGCTCGAGGTAGAGCGTTAGTACCGTGCGGTTGCGGTCAAACAGGTACTTCTTCGCCACCCGCTGCACGTCCGAGGCGGTCACTTTGTCGTGCCGCGGCAGGTATTGAAGAAGCGCCTTCCAGGTTCCCCAGTTGTTTTCGTAATCGGCCAGAAGCGCGGCGCGGCCTTCGTTCGTCTTGAAGCCGTTTACGTAGCCAACGCGCAGAGAGTTCTTTGCCTTCTGGACTTCGCGATCCGCCACGCCTTCCTTCTGGATCCTTTCGATGTTCGCTTGGATGGCGGCTTCGCACTCGGCAGCCGTGTGGCCTTGTTGGGCCTGGACGTAGAACGTGAAGAGGCCGGGGTCCGCCCGGGATTCGTTTGTCGCGGCTACTGTGGTGGCGATCTGTTTTTCGTAAACCAGGTCGTGGTAAAGTCGCGAGCTCTCGCCCGTTGAGAGGATGCCGTTCAAGACATCCAGCGCCGGATCGTCCGCGTCACGCAAAGAGCCGATGTGGTATGCCTCCATCAAAGCCGGCAGCTCAGCCGCGCGATGGAAGGCGATGCGCTTTTCGCCCCGCTGTGACGGCTCATCTTTGATGACCGGCCGTGGGCCGGGACCTGGTGGAATGGAGCCGAAGTATTTCGTCACCTTCGCGAGTAACTCGGCCGTCTTGAAGTCTCCAACCACCGCCATGATGGCATTATTTGGAGCATAGTGGATGCGGAAATAGGCTTTGGCGTCTTCCAGCTTGATCGCATCCAGGTCCTTCATGAAACCAATTGCATCCCACCGGTAGGGGTGCGCAACGAATGCGTTATTCCAGAGGAGCTCGTTCATCGAACCTTCGACCGAGTTGTCCGTATTGACCCTCCGCTCTTCCTTTACGATGCCGCGCTCCTGCTCGAGGTTCTCACGGTCGAGCTTGAGCGCCCGCATCCGATCCGCTTCGAGCTGAAGCACCGTATCGAGGGTGAGCGTCGAGAACTCCTCGTAGTACTCCGTCGTATCGGAGTTCGTTTGAGCATTGGAATAGCCGCCGCCACCTTCGATTAGTCGATCGAACACCTTTGGCTTGTATTTCGCCGAGCCGTTGAACATCATGTGCTCGAAGAGGTGTGAAAGGCCGGTGATGCCCGGCCGCTCGTTCCGCGAGCCGACTTTGTACACCGTATGAACGGCAACCGACGGCACCGTATGGTCTTCAAGCGCGAGCACAATCAATCCGTTCGGCAGTTTGAGGCGTGAGACGTTGAGGTTTTGTGTCAAAGCGGGCGAAGTAGAAAGGACCAGTCCCGCTGCAAGTGCGAGGCAAGTCAATGTTCCGCGGATACCAGGTTGGCCACACAAGGTTGGTGGCTCGGAACCACTTCGAACGATCATATGCTATCTCCGGGAGGGCTAATCCCGTGCCCGGAGCTATTGTACCGCGTGCGGGTCGAAGTGGTCGCTAGAAGGGTTAAATCTAGGGATAGTGTTTGACAGCGACACCGGGGATTCTACTTGGCCGCGCGGGCTAGAAAACCCTGCTTAATCAGCCACATGACGTTTGCTAGTGCCGCGTGCTTCGACACTCCATATCGGGAGTGCATCTTTTCACAGATTTCCTGAACTGAAGGGGAGTACTTGATTAGTCGCGTAAGACGGACGTAGTTAAGGATTACTATCAGAATCTTCTGCGAAAGCGTGTGGTTCATGGCTCCGTATGGAATAAGCTGCTCCTTGCGCCGACAAACCAAGGTTCCTGCAGGTGTGAGAGCGAGCTTGTCGCCTCCCTCAACCTTTTCTGTCGCATATTGTGAGAACGTTTCGAAGTATCGGGGACGATCCAGACAACCGCAGGAGCGTGTACTGTCGCTTATCGAGAGCGACGCCTCGGATAACTCCAACCACAAATTGTAGTACTTCCTGATTACCTGCTTCCAGCTCAAGTTCGCTTCAACATGCTTTCGAGCTCGTTCACCCATCGCTTTACGTTCGAGTGGATTCCCAACTAAGAACTCGAGGTACTTAACCAGCGCCTCCAAGTCCACCGCGACGGATTGTGAAAGGCGGAGATGGCATTCATCCCACGGCAATAAAGGGGCATAAAGGCATACTTCTTCATCACACTCACCCCAACAAGTATTTACAAGAAAACCAGTTTCGCCATGCACCACTGTATCTCGATATCCATCCCAATCCGATACCACTACTGGTAGCCCAGACGCCATGGCTTCTACCGGCGCCAAGCCGTAGGATTCCTGTACGGTATCACTCAAGCTGACGAATATGTCAGCGGCTGAGTAGTATAAGGGGCCTTCTGTAGTCGACGGGGACGCGCGCAATTCAACAAGATGAGCGATCCCCAGCGCATGTGCTGTTCGACGGACATACGCTGCAAGATGATCACCCAGCATCTCTCCTGCAATGACCAACATGACCTTTTCTCCGTGCTTGGATGCGACCTCTCGGAAGGCGCGAAGCAGTGGAGCTGGGTCGCTCTTTGTGGACGGATCGACGCGGCCGAACTGAAGGATGATTGTGCTGCCAGCGGGTAAGCCCAGTAGCCGCCGAGCCATTTGTCGATCGCCCGGGCAATAAATATCGGTGTCGACGCCCAACGGCAGTACATCTAGCCTGAATGCAGCCCGCGCCTCAACCATTCCTGCTTGGCGCAGGCCCTCTGAGATCTGCGCTATGATCTTTCGAAGAGCTTCACGTGTTGCATGTGACGTGCAGAGGATCGAATCGCAGCCCAGTGTTGGCGTGAAGAATAAGCGGGTGAAGACTTCCCAAAGCAGGTACTGTTGACTCAGACCATAGGTCACGCAGGTTATTGGAAACGGACGCTGCGCAAACTGAGCCCGAAGATACGCCAACCTGTGGAACTCGGGACCACTGGTCTCGTGGAAAGTTATTGTGTTTTCAGAAGCAAGTACCCGAGGAAGAGCAGAATAGCCCTGCACGCTAACGGAGGAGAAGCCTCCCTTGGAACAGCGGCGAGCGATGTGAACTTCAGTCTCAAAGTCCTTTGCATGGCTATCCGGGACGAAAAGCGATACTGAGCTCTCTGGCAGGAACTTAACGAGTCCATTGACAAATTTGCGGCCTGCCAATTCCGAGCCAACAATCGGAGCCGGGGATGCTAGCCGGTTCCGATTAAATGGGTTCGTAGGAGGGGGAATAACACCAATCATGTAGGTGATCAGATCTTTGCGCGATAGGACTCGGCAACGCAGCATTTCACCCGTAACGTCACCTATCTCCGTATTGCTGGGCGTCTAGTGTGTAACTGCCATCACTTTGTTGGATTCCCAAAATGCCGTATTTCCCCTTGATGGCACGCCACTCGCTCCTAGCATCACCAACAGCGGCGTACCTCCGAAAGCAGGCATAGTATAACAGTTGCGAAAGGCTTAGTCTCCAGCCCTTGTCGGGACTGTCAAGTGCCGTGATGTAGAGGGGGGTATTAGCTTTCTCCGAAGAACCGGGTTCAGGTTTGGTTTCGTACATCACTTCGTCTGGACGCAAATGTTGATATACAGAAAGCCGATGGCGTCCTGAGTAACCATCATTCCAGAGTGTATCCGCTAAGACTGCCCGTGCGGACTCTGCCGATAAGTTGAGCTTGTGCAATTCTTCCGGATGTGCTAACGCGGTTAACGCATTAGCATCGTGAGATTCAAGCGCTCTGATCGTTCGGAGGCACACTTCGTCAGGTGAAAGCGGCCCAAACCGAAGGTACCCTAGGAACACAACCAATAGCACAATTCCCAGGGCTAAACCGATTTGTAGTGGCGACCGCTTTACCACTCTTCGTTGCGAGATCTTAGTATTCATTGCCGCTCCGGCCGCTAACTCTGCGCGCATGGTTGCTACGATTTGTATGTAGGCCTCCAGTACCTTTATTCATAACCGATAGCCCTCGCACACTTCAGAGCGATGTGTCGAGACAATGGCCGCGATGTTCAGACGCAATGAACTATTGCATGCGCAACGAAACTGCGCTCAGGGCGCGGCGGCCTAGGGGCGTAACGTCGGATGTATGGCGGATGCCGACCCGAAGCGACAATTTTACAGTACGCACGATCCCTGATGAATTTGTCCATCGTTAGGGTCACAGTGTTTGCCGACAGTGAAACTACCGTCTACGGGCGGATCATTTGACCATTGACCGCAAATCGGTAGGTTGCAGTTGTGACCGGGCTTCGACGTGTAGCTGTAGATAATCTTCGTCCACTCGCAGCATCCGGTAGACAGACTGATGCCCCCAGACTGGCAGATATGATAGGTGTCCTCCACGTTCCTAGTGCAGTTGGCATCTGCGCCGGGACAAGCCGACGATTTAGGACAGCGCGAGTCAGCAAGCGCAGCGAAGCTCTGGAAAACTGCAACGCTGAGAAGCGCGTTGAGTGCTGCCATAAGAAGCTTTTTCATGATGCTCTCCTTTTGTTGGTTGCCCGCTCGTGCCGCAGCGGATGGCTTACTCGCCCTGCCTGATCTTTCTACCATTCCAGTGACGGCAATAAAACCGCTGGAACCAATTTGCTCTGCACTTGTTGACTAAGACGAAGCACTACGACACGTTTCATAACCGACCGCGGCTGATTTTGGAAATCCAAGAATGTGTTGTGCTGATCGCACGCAACCAGCACATATTCCGCGCCTCGACGCGCTACAATACCGGGGAGATCCAGCTCGGGCGCAGCTTCCTCCGTTACATACACAGGCCACCAGTAAGTGGAACCTAACCCCGCTAGAGATGATGCGCCATGATAGGATGGGCAAAACATTACATCCCGGCTTTTGATATAGGTTTGGTACACCACATCGACCGTGTGTGAATGCCCGCCCGGGAAACCGAGCTGCGAATGGCTCATCCTAACTCCCGGAATGGGGTCCGTTCCTTCGTAATCTGCGATATACAAACTGAGGGCTAATCCGATTTGATGCAAATTTGATACACAGATCCGTTGGCGTGCTGATTCACGGGCAGGTCCAAAAGCGGCAAAGATGAGACCAGCAAGTGTGGCAATAATAGCCAAAACTAACAGAATCTCAACCAGTGTCATGCCGCGCGGTCTCATCCCGTCTATTTCTCTCTCTGAACGATGTGTCGAAAAGTGTCGTCGGTAACCGGACTGAGTTGACCAGGAAACCGGCTTTCCAGCCATTGAAGGCGCCAGTCTCGGGAAAAAAGATACGAACGTCCTGCCCAGTTCGCGTTCAATGTCTTTGCTAAGGCGCTCTTGGTATCTGAAACCACGGGAGCCGATACATGAGATATTGATCGAAAGCGCTCAGCATCACGTTGCACCGCTGAGGTCAAGAGCACCATTGAAATGCCAAGCTTAGCCGTATCTTTTTCCTAGGCGGAAAGATTGGCCGAGATACAGCCAGCACAGTCTCCAACCCACACAAGGAGATAGCCGACTGTTGGCTCCCCCGCAATCTTCCGGATGTCGGAACCTGCCCCGATGTTCGGAAGAATTAGTGACAGCGGTGGGTCGTTTTTGGTAAGCGCCCGGTAATCTACCGGCTGCGTGACCTTCGGCATGGGATGAATCAAAGCTTGAAGGCGCGCAACCGCCAGCGGGTCGCTCCTCAGGAGGTAAGACGTAGCAAGCAAGAGGAGCAACAGGACTGTTACGAGCAATCCTGTACGGGATTTGCGCAGGCTTTGCTTAGGGGTAGAAAATGCTCCCTCCGCACCACCGGAAATAGAGCTATGTACATCCTGTTCCACGTGTATCTCCAAAGAGAAGCAATTCAGTGGCTGAACACTCTGTAGAACTGTCAAATTGTATAGAAATACGCGCCACAATACAACCCACAAATATGGTATTTATCATACGATAATTGGTTTGTCGTTTCTCCGCCTACTCGCCGAGATTGACCCAACCTTTCTTCAGCGCGATGATGATCGCTGCGAAGCGGCTGTGCACACCCATGATTCCCAGAATGTCACGGAACTCGGAGTGAATCGTGTGAACCGAGCGGGACA